>JBAQGU010000503.1:0-3249 GCA_049287975.1 Roseiarcus sp. | reverse complement strand
CTCACCGCGCGCCGGCTGGCCGATGTCAGCGTGCACGAGTGCTGGAGCGGGCCTTGCACCGTCGAACTCCGGCCGAACGCCCAGGCGCCGGTCCACCGGCTCCCGGTTGTCGAAATGCTCGACGGCTTTCACTGGCGCGCCGATTTCACCCTGGTAGAGGGGCAGGTGATACATGATTATCTGATGAAATAGCAGGCAATGACCCTTCTCCCGCTCTTGCGGGAGAAGGCAGCGCCATAGGCCGCGTCGAAAGACGCCCGTCTTCGACGGGCTATGGCGCCGGATGAGGGCCTTGCCGCGTTTCGTCTTGTATGAGCCCTCACCCCGACCCTTTCCCGCAAAAGCGGGAGAGTGGGAATTTCGCTACTTCGCCGCCGCTTCGATATTGTCCTTGTTGTAGACCGCGAATGGCCCCATCAGGATACGCAAGCCCTTGGGGCGGGTGGGATCCTTCGTGATCGTATATTCGCCCATGCGCCCGGCCTTGAACTTTGCGCCCTCTTTCGCCTCCAGCGAACCGGTGGCCATCATGTACGCGGTGTAGTAGGCGAGATAGCCGAGGTCGACGAAGCTCCACAATGCGAACTCGGGCGCGCAGCCGTTCTTGGTGTACGCGAGCATTTCAGTCGGCATTCCCAACCCGCTGATCTTGACCTTGTCGCAGAGCTTTTCGTCCTGCAACGCTTTCGCGGCGGCGACGATGCCGACCGAGGTCGGCGCCATGATCACCTTCAAATGGGGAAACTTGTCGATCAGCGCCTGCGCCTGCGTGTAGCTCTTTTCCGACTCGTCGTTGCCGTAGACGATCTCGTCCATTTTGAGCTTGGCGTATTTAGGGTCCTTGAGCGCGGTCTTCATTCCCGCGATCCAGGCATTCTGGTTGGCGGCGTCAGGCGAGGCCGAGAGAATCGCGAACTCGCCGCCCTCGGGTCCGGTCAGGTGGAGCGTCATGTCGGCCATCACCTTGCCGATATCGTTGAAGTCGACCTGGGCGACGAATACGTCCTCGCCTTCGGACGAGGGGATCGGCGAGTCCCAGGTCACGACCTTGATGCCCTTGGCCTGGGCCGCTTTTGCGGCCGGGACGATCTGATCTCCGGAGTTGTTGGAGAGCATGATCGCCTTGACGCCCTGCGTCGTCGCGTTGGTGACGATCTCGATCTGTCCGGCGACGCTGTTCTGCGGGGTCGGCCCGAGGAACTGCAATGTGGCCGGGTTCTTCAATTCCTTCGCGGCTTCCTCGGCGCCTTTATGCGCCAGATCGAATGGCAGAATTCCGAGGAACTTCGGCAGCAACACCATGCTGACGTCCTTGCCTGGCGTCGCCATAGCTTGAGCAAATGCGTTCTGCGACAGCAGCGCCATCGCCGCGACCGCAGCGGCGCCCAACAGGTATCTTTTCATTGTTTTCTCCCTTTCCACTTGTTTTGTATTTCCTCGTATAGATTCGGAATCAGGACAGACAGTATCAGCAGACCACCGATTACGTAGTTTTGCGTATTTCCGGTGATGTCGGCAAGGCCCATTCCATTGCGCAGATTCAAGATCAGCAGCAGCGACAGGCCGACGCCGACCAGGTTGCCTTTTCCGCCAAATATGCTGACCCCTCCCAGCAGCACGGTGGTGATGATGTCGAGTTCGAAACCGTCCGCCGTATCGCCGCGCACCGATCCCAATCGTGCAGCATATAGAATTCCCGCGAGCGCCGCCACAGTTGCGGAACCGACGAACGTCGCCGTCTTGACGAGACCGACGCGCACGCCGGAATAGCGCGCCGCCTGGATGTTGCTGCCCACGACATAGACGAGGCGGCCGAAGGCGGACGCGTGCAGCAGAATCGAGAAAAACCCGAAAAGCAGAACAAAGATCACGATCGACAGCGTGAGCGGTCCGATCAGCGCCTGCTGGCCCAGGGTATTGAACCACTCCGGGAAGCCGCCGATGGCGCGGTCTTCGACCAGTATGCGGGCGACGCCGCGATAGCCGATCAGACCCGCGAGCGTAACCGCGAGCGACGGCAGGCCGACATAAGCGATCCAGAAGGCGTTGTTGAGGCCCGCAAGAACGCCCGCCCCGAGCGCGAAGAGAATCGCGAGCGGAAGAGGCGCGCCCTGCTGGAATGTCCACGCCATCACGCAGGCGGCGAGGCCCATTACCGAGGCTACCGAAAGGTCGATGTCGGCGCCGATGATGACGAATGTCATCATCAGCGCGACGATGCTCTTCTCGATCGAAAGTTGGAACAGATTGACGAAGTTTCCGACGCCCCAATAATATTTCGATTCGATCCCATTGAGCGCCACCACCGCGAGCAACACCACGAGCAGCAGCGTCTCCCAACGCTTGAGACCGGAAAGCGCGCTCATGACCGCGACCGCTCCGGCTCGTTCGATGCCGAGGCGGGGGTTTCAAGGCGCTTCAATTCCGTCCGCGCCCAAAGCTGGTTCAGGCGCTGCAGGATCACGGCGTCGCTCGCCACGGCCAGCAGGATCAGCAGCCCGAGCAGGGCGTCTCGCCAGAATTCGCTGATGCCGAGCCGAAACAGGCTCTGTTCGAGTATGCCTATCATTATCGCGCCCAGCATCGCCCCCGTGACCCTTCCCGACCCGCCGAAGACGTTGACGCCCCCAACGACGACCGCGGCGACGACGCTGAGCTCCAGGCCGCGGCCGGCTTCCACGGTGATGTTGCCGAACCGGGCGAGCATCATGAAACCCGCCAGTCCCGCAAGAGCGCCGCACGCCACGAAAGCGACGAAGACGATGCGCTTCATCGGCAGACCGATCAGTTGCGCGGCCTCGGGATTCGAGCCAACCGCATAGAACCGCCTGGCGAAACTGAGATAGCTTGTGCCGAACTGGAATATGACGACGATGACGACGGCGATGGCGAACAAGGCTCGAATGTCGATATCGCCGAACGGAACGATGTTGAGCCGCGGCAGATCGAGGAGCCATTGCGGCAGGCTGTCGGTCGTCACGGTCTTGGCGCCGGATAGATCCACGAGCACGCCGCGGTAGATCGCGAGCGTCCCTAGCGTGACGACCACCGCGGGGACGCGTCCCCATGCCACGATCACGCCGTTCACGACGCCCATCGCCGCGCCCAGCGCGATCGCGATCGCGACGGCGAGCAGCGGGTTGATCCCGTTGTGATTGGCGATCAGCGTTCCCACGAAATAGGCGGTGAAGCCGGCGATCGAACCCACCGACAGGTCGATGTTGCGGGTCAGCACGACGAGCGTCTGGC
>JBAQGU010000502.1:0-2782 GCA_049287975.1 Roseiarcus sp. | reverse complement strand
GAAGAGGCCGCGCTCGCATCGCCAGAGCCATCGCTACACCCTCGCCACGATACGCCGCCCGAACAATCCGGACGGCCGCACCACGAGCACGCCGACGATGATGACCAGCGCGACCGAAAGCTTGACCTCCGCCCCGACGAGATAGGCGCCGACGAGGTTCTCTAGCACCCCGACCACAAAGCCGCCCAACACCGCGCCCCACGGATTGTCGATGCCGCCCAGCACCGCGCCGGCGAACGAATAGAGCAGAATGCCGCTCATCATGTTGGGATCGAGATAGACGATCGGCGCCGCCATCATGCCCGCCACGGAGCCGATCGCGGCGGCTAGCCCCCAGCCGATCGCCAGCATCCAGCCGACGCGGATGCCGACCAGACGGCTCGAGACCGGGTTCTGCGCCGAGGCCCGCATCGCCAGCCCCAACGGGGTGAAGCGGAAGAACCCATAAACCAGCGCGAGCACCGCGAAGGTGACGAGCACGGCGCCGGATTCGTGCGCCGACATGTAGACGTTGCCGAACCAGGGCCGGCCCGGAAACGGACTGTCGAAACTCTGGATGGTGTAGCCGTAGAGCCAGCCGGCCATGGCGTTGAAGATGAAGGCGAGCCCGATGAAAACGATCACCGAGGCGAGGATCGGCGCGCGCGCGAACGGCCGCACGACGAAGCGCTGGATCAGCAGGCCGGCGACGAAGGAGACGAGGACGGTCGCCACGAAAGCGAGCCAATAGGGCGTGCCGGAGTCGATCAATTTCCAGGCGAAATAGGTCGAGAACATCGCCATTTCGCCCTGCGCGAAATTCACCAGATGCGTCGCCTGATAGATCATCACCAGAGCGAGCGCCGTGATGGCGTAGATGCCACCCAGGGCGAGCCCGGAAGCGAACTGATGCAGGAACTCGACCAAACGCCTCTCCTCAATAGCCGAGATATGCGCGGCGCACGGAATCGTCGTTGCGGATCGTCTCCGCCGGGCCCCCGATCACGACGCGGCCGGTCTCGATCAGATAGGCCCGGTCGGCCAGCTCCAGCGCCAGATTGGCGTTCTGCTCGACGATCAAGAGACTGACGCGATCGGTGCGGTTGATCGCGCGCAGGATTTTGAAAATGTCGGCGACGATCAGCGGCGCGAGGCCGAACGAGGGTTCGTCGAGCAGCAGCAGACTGGGTCGCAGCAGCAGCGCGCGCGCGATCGCGAGCATCTGTTGCTCGCCTCCCGAGAGCGTGCCGGCCTGCTGGCGTCGGCGCTCCGCGAGCCTCGGAAAATACCCGAAGACCCGCTCGAAATCCGCCTTTACCTCGTTGCGATCCCTGCGAATGTAGGCCCCGAGCCGAAGGTTTTCCTCCACGGTCAAATCGGTGAACGTGCCCCGGCCGTCGGGCACGTGCGCGACGCCCAGCCGCGCTACGTCTTCGGTAGCGCGCGCGGCCATTGGCGCTCCCCGAAAGTCGATCCGCCCCGCGCGGCGGATCATCGCGCAGATCGCGCGCAGGATCGTGGTCTTCCCCGCTCCGTTGGCGCCCAGCAGCGCCGTCACTCCGCCGTCTTCGACCAAAAAATCGACGCCGAAAATGACCTGAACTGCGCCATAGAACGCCTCGAGGGCCCGCGCCTCCAAAATCGGCGGCGTCATGCCGCGCTCCCGAGATAGGCGCGGATGACCTCGGGATTGGCGCGCACCTCGGCGGGGGCGCCGTCTGCGATCAGCCGGCCGAAATCGAGCGCGACGACCTGATCGGAGACGCGCATGACGAGGTTCATGTGATGTTCGACGAGCAGCACGCTCACGCCCCGACGATCGCGGATGGATCGAATCTCGGCGCCCAGCGCGTCGACCTCCTCGTGATTGAGCCCCGCCGCCGGTTCGTCGAGCAACAGCAGTTTGGGCTCGCCGGCGAGGGCGCGGGCGAGTTCGACGCGCTTCTTGGCGCCGAAGGGCAGTTCGTCGACCGGCCGATCGGCGACGCTGGAGAGCCCGAATTCCTCGACCAGCGCGCTCGCCCGTTCTGCGATCCGCTTCTCCTCCCGTCGCGCGATCAGCGCCGACAGGGCGTTGGCGAGAAAGCCGCCGCGCGCGATCGCGTGCATGCCGACCATGACGTTCTGGCGCACGGTCATGGTTCCGAACAAAGCCAGGTTCTGAAACGTGCGGGCGATGCCGAGCGCGGCGATCTCGTGCCTTGGAACACGGTCCAACGGGCGGCCGTCGAAGCGGATCGACCCGGAATGGGGATCATAAAGCCGCGAAATGCAATTGAAGAGCGAAGTCTTGCCGGCGCCGTTGGGGCCGATCAGGCCGCAAATCTGCCCGCGGGCGACATCGAAGCTGACGTCGTCCAGCGCCAGAACGCCGCCGAACCGGATCGTGACGCCGTCGACCGCCAGCAACGCGGGCGAAGCGTCGCGCGCCGTAAACGCCTCGCCCTCGGCGGCTCCCACGAGTTGCGTCATCGACCCCGAATTTCGTTTCTGATTTTGCCTGCGCCAGCTTCGATGTTTTTGAAGGTCTTGTCACTCCTTTCCACGACCTTTTTTCTACGCCTTTGGACGCGCTTGCGGGATGGACGGGAAACGCGGCTGCGCATTTGCGCGCCCTTAACCGCCTTGGCGCAATGACGAAGTCATGACTGCTTTCGCCGCCGCCCCTGCTTCCCGTTCGCCAGGCCTTTCCCGCCGTCTGCCGACCGCCCTCGCCGGCGCCGCGCTGGGACTGGCGACAGCCGCGCTGGCCTGGCGCCTCTCGCCATCGACCGCCCTGCTCGCCCCTGTCGCGCTCGGCGCC
>JBAQGU010000501.1:0-4201 GCA_049287975.1 Roseiarcus sp. | reverse complement strand
GACTGATCGTGCGTCACCAGCAATGCGGTGGCGCCCGCTGCCGCCAGCGCCGCGGCCACCGCCCGCCGCGTCTCGAGTCGCAACGCGGCGTCCAGTGCGGAAAACGGCTCGTCGAGCAGAACGAGCTTCGGGGCGGGCGCGAGCGCGCGAGCCAGCGCGACGCGTTGCTGCTCGCCGCCCGAAAGCTCTTGCGGCGGCCTGACCGCATAGGACGCGGGCAGTCCGACGCTCTCCAGGAGGGCCTCCGCTCTGACAGGGTTGCGACGCTCCGCGCGCGAGAGTCCGAACACGACATTCTCGCCCACCGTCAAATGGGGAAACAGCGAGCCCTCCTGGGCGACGTAACCAATTCGCCGCCGTTCCGGAGGAATGTGGAGGCTCGGACCGGATACTTGCTGCCCCCCGATCTCGATCGTTCCGGAATCGGCGCGCTCGAAACCGCTCAGCAATCGCAGCAGCGTCGTCTTCCCGCTACCCGACGCCCCCAAAATCGCGACCAGCGAGCCCGACGAAACAACGAGTTCGACGCCGCGCAGGATCGGCGTTCCGTCGAAGGCTTTGGTCAATGCGGCGACGCGCAAATCGGCCATCGTCAGTCCCGCCCGGCAAAAGCCACAGCGCCCAACCGATTGGCGAGCAGCCAGGTGGACAGGAGCGAGATCAGGAGCATCACCGCCGCGAAGGGCGCCGCCGCCGCGAAAGCCAGCGTAGACGTATTGGCCCAGACTTCGGTTGCCAGGGTCCGCGTTCCGATCGGGGCGAGCAACAGCGTCGCCGTCAACTCCGTGGCGACGAACACGAACACAATCGTGGCGCCCGCCCCGAGGCCCGGTCCCGTGAGCGGCGCGAGCACCCGGCGCGCGACGGCAAACCATCCGAGCCCGAGGGAGCGGGCGGCCTCCTCGAGCCCGCGTGGGACCTGAGCCATGGCCGCGCGGACGCTGACCAGAGCAAACGGCAGGAACAGAATGGCGTAGGCGAACACCAAGAGAATGGCGCTCTGATACAGCGGGCGGATCAATTGGACCGTGAGGGAGATCAACGCCAGCGCCACGACGATGCCCGGCACGCCCTGCGCGAGATAGGCGGTCCGCTCCAATAGGACGCTCCAGCGGCTGGGATAACGGGTCGTGAGATAGCCCAAGGGCGCCGCCAGCAAAACGGCCGCGGCGGCTCCCGCCAGACCATAGCCGACGGATGCCAGCGTCGCGGCGAGGAGAAGCGGCAGCGAAGGCGCGACGGGCGATGTCGCCACCGAGGCATGTTGCAACAGCCAGTAGCCGACCATGCCCAACGGCACTCCCAGCGTCGCGAGGATGAGCGCAGCGAACCCCGCCAGCGCCGGCCATCGGGTCCAAGCCAGCGGCGCCAGCCGAGAGTTGCGCCGCGTACCCGCGCCGACGCGCGCGTAGCGTCCGCCGCCGCGCACCTTCAATTCGCCAATCAGGCAGGCAACACAGAGCGCGACAAGGACCAGAGCCAACAGGGACGACTCGGGCCCGTCCAGTCCGGTTCGGTATTGGGCATAGAGCTCGGTAGTGAAGGTGCGAAAGCGCAGCAGCGAAAACGCGCCGAATTCCGTCAGCGTGTCGAGGGCGACGAGCAATACGCCGCCGTAGAGAGCGGGACGAAGCTGCGGCAGGACGACCCGAAAGAAGCATCCCCAAGCCGTCTGCCCGAGCGAACGCGCGGTCTCTTCCAAGGCGGGATCCAGTCCGCGAAGGGCCGCGGCCACCGGCAGATAGACGAGCGGATAGTACGCGCAGGTGATCACCACCAGCGCGCCGGCGAAATCCTGCAAGCCATTGCTCAAAGACACCCACGCGTAGCTGGATATGAACGGCGGGACAGCCAGGGGAGCGACGGAGAGAACGCCCCAGACCTTTCGGCCCGGCAAATCCGTCCGCTCGACAAACCACGCAGCCGCGGCGCCGATGAGAGCGCATGTCGCGGACGCCGCGACAATCAAGCCGACCGTGTTGAACAACAGTCGGCCAACCAGCGGGCGCACGAGCAGATCGACGGCGTCCCGTGCGCTGACCCCGGTAGCTTGAATGATCGTGAACCCGATCGGCAACACGACGAGCGCGGATGCGAATATCGCGGCGGCGACCAGCGGCGCGGGCGCAGCACGGGGCCCGAAAGCTGCTGCGTTTTTTCCGATCGCGCTCGCGGCCAGCGTCATCAGATCAGACCCGCCTCAGTCAGCAATTTGGCCGCATCCTGATCGTCGCCAATCTGCTTCATGGTCAGGGCCGGCGGCTGCAACTCCCCGATCGGCTTGAGAATCGGATTCGCGGCGACGCCCGCGGCCAGCGGGTATTCGAAGTCGATGTCCAGCTTGGACAACATCTCCTGCGCGGGCTTGCTCACCAGGAAGGCCAGAAATTTCTGGCCCGCGGCCTGGTTGCGCGAGGCCTTCAGCACGGCGGCGCCGGAGATGTTCATCAATCCGCCGACGTCGGCGCCGGCGAAATGGTGAATCGCGCTCTTCACGTTATCGCCGCCTTTCTCCATCCGGAGGCGCGCCCAATAGTAGCTGTTGATGATGCCGGTCGCAACGGCGCCGCGATCGACGGCCGCGACGACGCCTTCATCGTCATCGAAGATCATCGCGTTCTCGTGCAGGCCCTTCAACCAATCAAGGGCGGCCGGGCGGCCTTTCAGCGCGACGATCGCGCCGACGAGCGGCAGGAAATCCGCGTCGGTCGGCGCAATCGCAACCTTTCCCTTCCATACCGGCTTGGCGAGGTCGAGCAGGGACGCGGGCAATGCGGACTCTTGAATCATGCTTTTGTTGAAGGCCAGCACGTTTTCGCGCGCGAGAACGCCGACCCAATCTCCGGCGGGCCCGCTGTCCTGCGCGGGGACGCTGGCCAGCGTCGCGGGCGTCACCTTCGCCAGCAGCCCCTTCTCCGAGAGCAGCTCCAGCTCGGGCGAATTCTCAGTGAAGAAAACGTCGGCGGAGGACGACGCCCCTTCCTTCACGAGCTGACTGGCGAGTTCGGGCGCCTCGCCGCTGTGCACCTTTACGTCAATTCCGGTTTCTTTGGTGAAGGCCTTGCTCAGCAAGTCGACCGTTTGCTCGTGCTGAGCAGAATAGATCGCCAGCGAGGCCGCTGACGATCCCTGTGGGATCAATCCAAGACAGAGGCCGATGACGACGGCGGGGAAGGTCAGGCGGACGGAGGGAGGCCGCGACATGGGTGTTCCTGCGTTAGAAGCGACGTTCGAGGATCGGAAGCGCGCGAGCGCCGACGCGTCGAGCACGAACGTAGATCGCTCTAGATCGCGTCCGGTGGATGAAGAGAATTCTTGGGAAGCCTGTTCAGTTTATCCGGCGACGCGCCTCGGTGTTCCGCGGCAACTGCCAAGTATCGGTGGTTTTACATAGTTCGCTCCGATTGACGAGGTTCGACGCCTCGCCATCTGCTTGAAGCGCCGCGAAATGCGGCGGGTGCGGGAACCAAATCGGAGAAATAAGGAAGGGGGTCAAGTAAATTCGGATAGGTTAGAATCGTTATAAACTAAGGCACTTAGAATGATTATAAACTAGGGCTGTCGCGGATTCGCCTTCTCGCGCTACCTGGCTACGGCGAATTCCTCGCACGACGATTGATCAGGCGAGGTTGGAAACACCAACGTCATGCCCGCGAAAGCGGGCATCCAGACTTGGCGACGGGTGGCGCGGCTCTGGATTCCCGCATACGCGGGAATGACATGGTCGTCTCGTGGGCGCCACGACAAAGAACGCTTAAAAGTTTCGTCATCTCGAGCCGACGAGTCGATCGGCGAGCCGGAAAGCGGCCATCAGCAGCATCATGGTCGGATTTGCGCCTCCTCCAGTCGGAAAGACCGATGTGGCGAGAACATTGAGGTTAGGGACGGCGAAGGTTCGCAGATTCTCGTCTACGACCGCCTCGGATGAACTCCTGCCCATTCTCGTCGACCCGCCGGGATGATAAATGCTGCCGCCCGACTTCAAGCCGTCGATGATTTTCGGCGTCGGCTCGATCTCGAGCCGGGCCAAGGGAGCGAGAACGCTGTTCGCCCAGAACTGCAGAAAGTGTTTCGTCAGAGCGATCGAGTCTCGAGCGGCTGTTTCCCCAATCCGCCAATCGATCGTCGCCAGCGGGCTGCCGAATACATCCGTGCGATCGGACGAAAGCGCAATCCGATTTCGCGCCAGAGGCTCCTGCTC
>JBAQGU010000500.1:0-4914 GCA_049287975.1 Roseiarcus sp. | reverse complement strand
ATGGCAATCCGAGTAAGGCCGCGGTAGTTCGGTTCCTCCCACGGGCGTCGCGCGAACTCGGAAAAGGAGGGGGTGGGTATACCACCCCCTCCCAAACATTACAGCAAGCGACAATCGATCTCAAAGTCGGATCGCAACTGACACTTGACGGACGCTGCCTTTGGCTCCCACAACCTCCGGCGTCGCCCGCACTTCACGATATAGATACTAAAGGCAAGCGCGCCCATTAAGGACTCAATCGAAGCAGTCGAGCGCCGCAATCAGAATTCCACGCGCTTCTGTCAGGGATTCCGCTGTCCAAGCGGGCATCGACAGATCATCGGATCGCCCCTCGCAACACGCTTGCGCGACGAGGCGTTGCGAGAAGCTCCGCGGAGTCACTCTCGCCAATTCGACCTCCGCAACGGGCCTCAATTTATGAGCAGTTAAATCGGAGGGATTAGCCTCACAAAGTGTGCGCTCGGCTCGCCGGAGCCTTGGGCCGATCCCGGCGAACGGCTGCGTCTCTGCCTTGCCGAAATCGCGCGCTGTCACGCCGACGCGGACCTTGTCGTCGTCACCGGCGACCTCGCGCATACCGGCGAGCCCGCCGCCTACCGAGCGCCACGCGAGGCGCTGGACGCCTTTCCTCTGCCGACCCGCCTCCTGATCGGCAACCACGACAACCGCGAGAACTTCCGGATGCGCTTTCCCGAGGCGTCGGTGGACGAGGAAGGATTCGTTCAGTCCGCCATCGCCGCGCTCACAGCTTGGACGTGCGAATCGACTACGGCGGTCGCGCAGAGCCCCAACTGCAGCAGCCGGTAGGAGAGATCCTGTGCGATCGGCGCCGAGCTGCCGATCCCGTAGATCTCTTCGCTTCGCACCCTTCACAAGGGCGACCGCCTTGGCGAGCGCCTCCATCGACAGCAGCCGGCGCGTTTCGCTCAGCGAGGCGGCGTGGGCGCCGAAAATGTGATCAGTGACCATCACGGGGTCGTCGCCTCGATGCAGGTCTTCTTGGATGAGACGAACGGACTCGATGAGGTCTCGGACCAGCAATATCTTCAGTTCTTGGAACCCCCGCGCGCCGACGCGCCGGCAGAATGCGACGATCGTCCCCTCGCTGACGCTGCACGTCTCGGCGACCTCAGTGATCGACATGTGAATGACGTTTTCCGCTTGTCCTAGAATCAGCGCCACGATCTGATTTGCTTTCGGAGGAAGACCCGAATGCAATTCGCGAATGCGGGACAAAATGCCGTTCACCGGCGGTCTCGACGCCGGCGCTTCAAGGGATGTCGTCATTTCCGGGAAGAATAGACGGGAGGGTGATCGACGCCAACTGTCACTCGCGAAAGCTGATTCGGTTTCCGTCCAATCAGCAGGAGCCAAATGCTGCGGGCGCGGTCCCGCTGTAGGGGCATCACCGAAAGTCCCTCGACGTCACTCTGATAGAGCCGACGTGGGAATCCGGCACGGGAATGCCGCGTAGTAGCGGTCCCTTAGATTGTCGATCACGAGGGTCGAGGCCTGGACCGCCGTGGTGGAATTCGTCGCCGCGTCCATGCGGCAGCGGGAACGCCACGTCACGATCGCCGACGCTCGCCAACGCAGAGGATAAGTCGGTGAGGCGCCATGCAACGAGGTGCACCACCTCCCCTTCCCCCTGAATGCGGCCATGGACCGCCATCATGCCTGCAGACAAAATAATGCGACGCTGTTTCTCGAGAAGCTTCTGCCAGATCACAAGATTGGCGATCCCCGACTCGTCTTCGATCGTGACGAACATGACGCCCTTCGCCGATCCCGGCATTTGCCGGACGAGCACAACACCGGCGACGTCCGTTGACGGGATCGCGCGCGTGCAGATGCAGGATCGCCGCTCCGGCCTCGGCCGCGCCGATCGCCTGCGCGGCGATGTCCTCGGGCCGATACGGCAACGCATCCGACATGGTCGGGGTATGAATCGATCCGGTGATTGCGCAGCTGACGATCACCTTGTTCGCGGAACTCTTTTTTTCAGCCATTTTTCACCGGTCGGCGAAATAGCCGTAGACGCCCTTCGGGGCAAACAGCATCGTAACGACGGCGACCGCGCCGAGCGCGATGAGATAGGCCGGGCCGAGATCGGAAAGCGTCTCGCGCAGCGCGAAGAAAATGATCGTTCCGAGAATCGGCCCTTCGATCCTGCCGATGCCGCCGATGACGGTTATGAAGATGACATAGGCGGTCCAGTCGTTCACCGAGAAGAGCGCGTCGGGTGAAATGCGCAGCTTGGCGAGGCCGATCAGCGCGCCCAGCATCGCCGCGCCAGCCGCCGCGGCAACGTAGAGCAGCCGTTTGGCGCTCGCCACGTCGACGCCGCTGCTCTCGGCCGCGATCTCATTGTCACGGATCGCCTGCAGGGCGAGGCCCCAGCGCGAGCGCGTGATGAAGAAAATTCCGGCCAGGATCAGCAGCCCGACAGCGAGCGTTAATTCATAGATCACGTATTCGCGGATCTCCCGGGTCGAGCCGATCGTCTTGACGATCGCGATCGGCAGGCTGACGCCCGAACCGCCGCCGAGCAGCGTCATCTGCGCCGCGACGAGGCGAAACACTTCGGCGACGACCCACGTGCCGATCGCAAAATAGGCGCCGCGCAACCGGAACACCAGCACCGAAACCGGCAGCGCGACAAGCCCCGCGGCGAGGCCGGCGAGGGGAACGGCGAGGAGGGGCGGCACGCCGAACAGAATGCCGCCGGCGAACAGGAGATAGGCGCCCATGCCGACATAGGCTTGCTGCCCCACCGATACGAGTCCGCCATAACCCGCCAGCAGGTTCCACAGGCTCGCGAGCCCGACATATACGAGCATCTGGCCGGCGATGCTGATGACGTTGCGATCCAGCCACAGCGGCACCGCCGCCAGTCCGACGACGACGATCGATCCGACAAGCGCGGCGATCCGGCTCTCCGGAGTCGCTCGGGTTATCTTGAACGCTGCGGCCGCGCTCATCCCTCGACCCTCGGCATCAGGCCTTGCGGGCGGACCGCCAGGACCAGCAGAAACGCGAGATGTCCAGCGAGCAATTGCCAGCCCGGATCGATCATGGCGCCGAGCGACTGCGCCACGCCGAGAATGATCCCGCCGATCAGCGTGCCCCACAGACTGCCGAGTCCGCCGATGATCACGGACTCGAAGCCGAAGATCAACCGCGCAGGGCCGTCAGACAGGGCGAAATTCGCGCGCACGGCAAGGAACGCCCCCGCGACGGCGACGACCGCGAGAGACAGCGCCATCGCGATTCCAAACAGGTGCTTGTTGTCGTAGCCCATCAGGCGCGCGACCTCGGGGTCGTCGGAGGTCGCACGCAGCGCGCGGCCCAGCGGCGTGCGGTAGAACATGAATTGCAGCGAGCCGATGACGACGATCGCGGCGCCGAACATCAGCAGGGGCAGCAGCCCGAGCGAGAGGCCTGGAGCGACGTTCCAGCTCGCGGTCTCGATGAGTCCCGCGTCGAGCTTGCGGCTGTCGGCGCTGAACGCCCTTCTTCACGTCCGCGCGAGTCGGGGCGCCAGCGCGAAATCATAGCACATCACTGCGTAGGGATGATCGATCACTCGGCCGCCCGCTTCCGTCCCGGCCGCGCGGCGCTCGAGCTTGCGCACCAAAGAATCCTTGACGCCGAAGACGACATCCGAATCCAGATATTTGTCGCCGTCGACGAAGATATGCGTGACCAGCGTCTCGTAGCCGGGCGCGGCGATCATGAAATGGACGTGCGCGGGGCGGTAGGGATGACGCCCTTGCGCGCGCAGCAAGTCGCCGACCGGCCCGTCGTCGGGAATCGGGTAGAACGACGGCACGATCGTCCAAAGCCAGACGCGTCCGGACTCGTCCGTTCGGAACCTCGCGCGCAAGCTCATTTCGCCGCCCTCGTCGTAATGCTGAACGTCGTAATAGCCGTCCTTGTCGCTGTGCCAGACATCGACCACGGCCCCGACCAGGGGCCAGCCTTCGGCGTCGGTGACGCGGGCCTCGATGAACAGCGGCTCGCCGGGCTTGCCGGCGGAAATGTCGGCGCCGAGCGCCGCGTCCGGGGCGCTCGCGACGAAGAACGGCCCGAGCACCGTCGTCTCGGTGGCGCCCTCGGGCAAGCGATGATTGATCGCATCGACCAGCATGGAAGCGCCGAGCGTATCGGACAAGAGAATGAACTCCTGCCGCGACGAAGTGCATTTGTGACCGACGTCGGTCAGAAACTTGATGCCCGCTTCCCATTCCTCGAAGGTCGGCTCGATCTCTCTGATGAAATCGTGCAGATGCCGCACGAGCGCCTCCGACACCGCGCGAACGCGCGGACTCGCCGTAGGCTCCACGCGCTCCAGGACGGCCAACGTGATGTTGTGTTCGTCGAAATTACGCATCGATCCTTCTCCCTAGTCGGGCATCTCCTCTCGCCGCCCCTTCGCGGGGAGAGGTCGGGTGAGGGGCCAAGGGATTGGCCGCGCTTGTTCAATTCGGCCTCAAACCTCCAGATCCGCAGTCCTGCGGTTTGGCTGTCCGGCTACTCACCCAAGCCCCTCACCCGGCCTTGTATGGGGTCTTCTTTGTCAAGAGGAAAATGCATTCTCGTCGAGACGCCGTCAGTGAGCACCTCGTGTGGTGTTTTTTTCCTTTTACGATGGAGAGAGAGGGTGTGGATAGCGACGGGCTGAGCGCGCCCCCAAATAGCGCCGTAGCGAAGCCCGTCGCTATCCACACCCTCGGGCCGCGAAGGCTGTCCTCGGTTCGGCGAGGCGGGATTCGAGGGGAACCATACCGCGGGCGCCCGATCATCGCGCCACAACCTTGTATTCGGCGGGCCTTGCGACCCGAACCCATGATGCACTCATGCGCATCGGCGGCGTAGTTCCTCGGAGGCGGGACCATTCTCTCCCTCGGCGCG
>JBAQGU010000499.1:0-5375 GCA_049287975.1 Roseiarcus sp. | reverse complement strand
GCCGAAAGCGGCGGCGCCTCCGCGCCCGCCTCGGTGACCTCGACGGCGGGCGTTTCCCCTTGGTCGAGGGACTCGAAGGCCGGCGTCTCGATGGCCTCGACCGGCGCCGTTTCCGAGACGATCGCCGCTTCCTGCATTTCGGCCGAAGGCGGCGGCTCGACGGCTTCGATCGGATTGACGAAGTCACCTTCGGCGGACTCCGTCGAGGGAGCAGCGGAGTCGTACCCGGGGGCGGCGGTCTCCGCGGCGGAATCCTCGGCGACTGAGTCCGCATCGCGGACTTCCGCGACCGTCACTGGGGGCGCCTCGATCGGAATCATCGAGGCGATGGGCTTTCGAGTCGCCGCCTCGAACTCCGATTTCTTGACGCGATGGCTCTCGTACCCGAGGGAACGAAGGATCGAAGCGAACGATTCGCCGGAACAGCCCGTCAGCGACGTCATTTGCGGCGAAACCACGAATCCGGAGGCTTCGGGCGGCGGCAGGCCGCCCTGACGCAGGTGATCGGGGATCGCGGCGCGAATGAGATCGTTCAGCCGCTCCACGATGTCGATGCGAACCACCCTGTCGCCGCACAGCCGGAATCCGGCGACCCGATAGGTATCGGCGGCGAGCGGCGCCTCGGCCGCGAAAGAGGTGCGGCCCGCCGCGGCGAAGGTCAGCAGACGCTCGGCGCCGGCCTCGCCGCGGCGCAGGCCCCAAAGCTGCGAACAGAGCGTCCGCGCGCCCGGTTTCAACAAGGCTGGCACGAAGATGTACATGGATCCGAAGCGCACGCCCAGCTTGCGCAGGGTGGAGCGCGCGCTCTGATCGAGAGTTTTGACCTGCTGACGCACCCGTTCCCGCTCGAGCACGCCGAGCGACTGCGCGATGCGATTGGCGAGGGCGCGAACCGGCTCGACGACGGCGGCGCCCGGCTCAGCCAGCGCCTCGAGCGGACCCAAGACCTTGCTGACATGCGCCTTTATCCAAAGCCCGAGACGCGCCTGGACAGCCTCGCGGTCCTCGGCGGACAGCGCTTCGTCGGCCAGCAGGACGGCTCTCGGCTTCAACAATTCCTCGCCCGCGATCAACCTGGCCACGGGATCGCCGAGCCATCGAATCAAACCGTCGCTGGCCAACACGATGGAATCGTCGACAGATTGGGAAAAGCGGGCCGCGCGCGCGGTCAACTCCTTCCCGAGCTCCGCGCGCGCGTTCGGATCCGCGTCTGACGCGTCGGATTCCGGGCCGGCGGCGGCCAGAACCTGGAAACCGCGAACATTCGACCAATCGGGGATCGGCGCCGCCGGCGCGACGGCGAGCGCGTCGTTGGCCTGCGTCGATTCGGCATCAACCATCGCGGACCCTTCAGCACGTCGCCCCGAAAGCCCCGTTCGTCCTCGAACGGGCCGTGTCCATCGGCCAGGGCGCGATTTTGGCGGCGAAGCTCTTTACCCGACCAGACGGGCTCTGCCAATGGCGCCTTGCGAGCCGATCGTATCATAGGGCATGGCGCGCGGGCTCGAGCCCGCGTACCGTCGAAGTTTGATTCTATGGGTGCGCATGTTCAGAAGCTTCTTTTCCGTCGGCGGCCTCACGGCCCTGTCGCGCCTGACGGGCTTCGCGCGCGAGGTCATGATCGGCGCGCTGATGGGCGCGGGTCCGGTCGCCGACGCGTATTTCGTCGCGCTCAGGCTACCCAATCAGTTCCGGGCGATTTTCGGCGAGGGGGCGTTCAACTCGGCCTACGTTCCGACCTATTCGCGGGTGCTGGTCAGGCACGGCGACGACTCCGCGACACTTTTCGCGAGCCGGATTCTGTCGCTGCTGGTGATTTCGCAGCTGGCGTTGCTCGCCTTCGCCTATGCCCACATGCCGTTCATGGTCCGGTTGATCGCGCCCGGCTTCGGCGCCGATCCGCAAAAGTTCGCCATGGCCGTCGGCATGACGCGCATCACTTTTCCTTATCTCGCCTTCATCACGATCGCGACCCTGAATACGGGGACGCTCAACGCGCACGGGTTCTTCGCGGTAGGCGCCTTCGCGCCGGTGCTGCTGAACCTCTTCATCATGGCTTTCCTCGCGATCGCCTTTCTGTTTCCGAACCCGGGAATCGCGGCGAGTTGGGGCGTGCTCGCATCGGGCCTCGCGCAATTGCTGTTGCTGATCGCCGAGGCGCGCCGACGCGGGGTGCTGGAACGGCTGGCCTTTCCGCGGTTCGACCCGTACGTCCTACAATTTTTCCGCACGCTCGGACCCGCCGTGATCGGCTCGGCCGGTCAGCAGATCGCGATCCTCGCCGACACGATCCTCGCCTCGGGAATGCCGACGGGAGCGGTGGCCTCGATCAATTACGCGGATCGACTCTACCAACTGCCTCTGGGCGTCATCGGCGTCGCGGCGGGAACCGTGCTGCTGCCGGAGATGACGCGGCGTCTGGCGGCGAATGATCCGGGCGGGGCGGCAAGGGCGCAGAACCGCTCGATCGCGGTTTCCCTGGCGCTGTCCGCGCCGTTCCTCGTCGGCTTCCTGATGATTCCGGACGAACTGATTCGCGGCGCCTATATGCGCGGCGCGTTCGACGCCGAGGCGGCGCAACGCTCGGCAAATGTTCTGCAAGCTTATGGGATCGGCCTGATCCCGATGGTGCTGATCCGATCCGCCGTCGCGACGTTCCAGTCGCGCGGCGACACGAAGACGCCGATGCTCTGCTTCTTCGGCGGTCTGGCGGTCAATCTCATCTTGAAGGTGACGCTCTCGCACCATCTCGGCGTCGTCGCCCTGGCGCTCGGCACCGCGGCGGGCGCCTGGATCAACTTCAGCCTGTTGATCCTGATCGGCCGGCTGCGCGGCTTCGCGCTGACGGAAGATCGCCTGTACGAAAACATCGCGCTCATGTTGTTCGCCGCCGCCGGAGCCGCGCTCGCGACGCCGGCCTTGCTGAGTTTGGCCGACGGGCTCGCGCGGGCGCTGCCGTTCCTGCGCAACGAGTTCGTCGTCGTGGCGACGTTCGGCGGACTGAGCGTGATTTACGGCGCCCTCTTCTCGCTGGCGACGCTGATCTTTGGACGCACGGTCAGGAGGCAGTTGTTCTAATGAGGCGCGTCATTCAAAATGAGGTTCTTTAACCTTGTGTCATTCCCGCGTAAGCGGGAATCCAGGGCCCCGGCACGTGCGGCCAAGTCTGGATGCCCGCTTTCGCGGGCATGACACTGACGTTTCTGAGTCATCCCCTCGTTTTCAACGACTCACATGACTAGCTAGTCGGAGCTTCGCAACCCTGTCGATCGGGGCAGACCTGCGCGACCGCGCCGACGTTGTGAGAAAGCGGCGGAATCAAGGCGGCGTCCAAGCTTTTTTGCGAGCTTTTCCAAATCTCGCATGTTTCTCTCCAAACTATTTCCAAAGAAAGCTTTGGCGGTTTTGTGGGATTTCAAGGGGTTGCAAGGCTCCCAAACCCAAAGAGTCCATTTCCAAATTTTTTGCGGTATCGGCCCCCTTCCCGCCTCATTCCAGACACGCCTCCGTACCGAATTCCGCCGCTTCGCGCCACACGGCTTCGAGCACGTTCAGCGGTTCGCGTGGATTTACGGCGCACTTTGGTAGAGGACCAGTTCATGGCAGGCAGCGATCCAGGGAGAGTGATTTTTGAACCTAGCAGATAATCCGGTTTTGGCAAAGAAAATGTCCGCCCATTCTACGAAGGCTTCTGTCAATCCGAATCATCCCAGCGGCCGAGCGACGATGCCGCACGGTCAGGAGGCGATTGTTCTGAAAGCGGCCGACCCGGAGGCTCCTCGAGCGCCGACTATAGGCGGCGCGGTTCGTGCTAAGGCGTAGTCTTCTCCTCCCCTTCGAGAGTCGATGAATGACAGAGCACTCCACCGTGATCGTCGGCTCCGGCCATGCCGGCGTGCAAGCCGCCGCGAGCCTGCGCGAGGAAGGCTGGGACGGCCCTATCGCGTTGCTCTCCGACGAAGCGGACCCGCCCTATCAGCGCCCCCCGCTGTCGAAGGCTTTTCTCAAAGGGCAGATGGATCTGGCTGGACTGCCGTTGCGCGCGGAAAAATTCTTCATCGACCATCGCATCGATCTGCGCCTCGGGATCAAGGCCATGCGGATCGATCGCGCGGCGAGGCTGGTCGAGCTCTCCTCGGGCGCCAGCGCGGCTTACGACCATCTGATCCTCGCGACGGGCGCGCGGCAGCGGCCCTTGCGCGCGCCCGGCGTCGATCTCGAAGGCGTATTCACCTTGCGCGCGATCCGCGACGCGCAAGCGATCCGCGAGACCCTGGGCGCCGGGCGCCGCGTCGTCGTCGTCGGCGCCGGATTCATCGGGCTGGAGATCGCTGCGACGGCGCTGGCGCTCGGGGGCGAGGTGACGGTGGTGGAAATCGCGGACCGGCCGCTCGGCCGCGCCGTCTCGACCGAAATGTCGTCGTTCTTTCTGTCCGCGCATAAGGCGTTCGGCGCGAAGTTCCGGCTCGGCGTCGGCGTCGCAGCGATTCATGGGGCGTCCGGGCGCGCGACCGCGGTGGAGCTCTCGAGCGGCGAACTGCTGCCCGCCGACGCCGTGATCGTCGGCGTCGGCATCACCGCCGAGGACGCGCTCGCGCGCGAGGTGGGGCTGGCATGCGCCAACGGGATCGTCGTCGACGCATTCATGGCGACGTCCGATCCCACGATCTCGGCGATCGGCGATTGCGCGCAGTTTCCGAGCGCATCCCTGAACACCCCGCTGCGTCTGGAATCGGTGCAGAACGCGACCGATCAGGCGCGCGCGCTCGCGCGCCGCCTCACCGGCAAACCGGAGGTCTACAGCGCGTTGCCGTGGTTCTGGAGCGATCAGGGCGATCTCAAATTGCAGATCGCCGGGCTTTCTAACGGCGTCGATCGCTGGGTGGTGCGCGGCGACCCCGCGACGCGCGCTTTCGCGACCTTCGGTTTCCGCAACGGCAAGCTCGCGGTGGTCGAGACCGTCAACCGCGGCGCCGACCACATGGCCGCCCGGCGCATCATCGGCGCGGGAACAGCGATTACGCCGGAAGAGGCGGCGGACCTGCGGTTCGACCTGCGGAAGCTGGCATTGGGGGCGAGGGGGTAGCCGAAAATAGACGATGGAAGCAGTGGTGAAAGTCTAACACTTGGCCCGCCCCGGAACGTCTCTTTTGGGGGACAGCCGACGTAGAAGACCGGGCCATTGAGCGGCAGACTCGCGCCCAATAGGCGCGACACCTCCCAAGTGAAGTTGTTTAGAAGATCAAGGGCTAGCCCGGATTTCTCATCAAACCAAGTGCATCGGGGCTGCGAATCAGCGAAAAGTGTTTTTACGAGAAACGCTTACGCGGACGGCAGGAATTCCCCGATGCAGACAGAGTGTAGCACGACGCTGT
>JBAQGU010000498.1:0-13974 GCA_049287975.1 Roseiarcus sp. | reverse complement strand
GGCGAACGGCTGCGTCGGGTCAATAGCGCGATGAGCCTCTACACGCACGCGCTCGCCGCGCTGGAGCGGCAGGAATTCGGACCGGAATTCCTCGCCGAACTGCGCAATCCGCTGCCGGATCTCGCCGACTTCGGCGAGACTTTCAATCGCATGGCGGAACAGATCCTGCTGCGGCGCCAACGCGACGACGAAATGGCCGCCGCGGCGATCATCCAGCGCGCTCTGCTGCCCGATGTGCGAGAATTCGCTGAGACGTGCGGCGTCGACGTCTGCGCCGCCATGACGCCGGCGCGCGACGTCGGCGGCGACTTCTTCGATCTGGTCCGGCTCGAGGACGGCCGCATCGCGCTCGGTGTCGGCGACGTCTGCGGCAAAGGGGCGCCGGCCGCGCTGTTCATGGGCATCACCAAGACGCTCATACGGATCAACCTGCGGGAAAGGCCCGACCTTTCCGCCGCGATCCTGAAAGCGAACGCGTATCTGACTAGCAACTATCCCGCGGACCATTTCGCGACGCTCGTCTATGCCGCCTTCGATCCCATGTCAGGCGAAGTCGAATATGTGAGCTGCGGCCACCCGCCGGCGTTGCTGCGCCGCGCGGACGGGACCGTCGAAAGCCTGCTCGCCGGCGGGCTGCCGGTGGGGATGTTCGAAGGCCTCAAAGTCAACGTCCGCAGGGCGCATCTGCGGCCGGGCGACGTCCTGCTGCTCTACACCGACGGCGTGACGGAAGCGGTCGATCGCGAGGCGCGCGAGTTCGGCGACAAGCGCCTTATCGATCTGCTGAGCGCGGAGAAGTGCGCCTGCGCGACGGACTGGACCGGCTGCGTCAATGCAGCGGTACGCGCCTTCGCGGATGGGCAGCCGCAGTTCGACGATGTCACGTGTCTGGCGATCGCGCACGCGTAGGCTAATAGTGATACTGTCGATTTGCGTGACGGAATGAGGCAGATTTCCGAGGGGCCGGAGTCGCGGGAACGTTCTCGTTTCCGACGGTGCTCTGGATCTCCGAGGCCGACCATGCGATGTATTCTTTAGCGAGGGGGACTGTGCGATGTGCAGCAATTGCGACAACCGAGGGGCCAACCGGCGAGATTTGCTGAAATTCGGTGCGGCGGGCCTCGTCGCACTCGGGCTCGGCGGGCTACCCCAGCCGGCGCGCGCCGCCGAAGGGGCGGCGACCGCGCTCTCCCCCGACGAGGCGTTCGCCGCACTGAAGTCCGGGAATGCGCGCTATGCGAGCCATCCAGAACTCTGCTCGATCGACCTCGCGGCACAGCGGAGCGAAGTCGCCGCGCATCAGGCGCCCTGGGCGACGATCATCGGCTGCGCCGACAGCCGCGTGCCCCCGGAGCTGATATTCGGCGGTCACGGCGTCGGCGAGTTGTTCGTCGCGCGGAACGCCGGCAATCTCGTCGACACCGCGACTCTCGGCACGGCCGAATATGGCGCCGCCGTGCTCGGCTCGCCGCTGATCGTCGTCCTCGCCCACACGAGTTGCGGCGCGGTGAAGGCGGCCTGCGACGTCGTCACCAAGAACGCCACATATCCCGGCGCGATCGGCCCGATGATCGACCCCATTCTGCCGGCGGCGATCGCGGTGCGAAAAGCACCTGGCGATTTCGTCACCAACGCCGCAAAGGAAAGCGCCAAACGCACGGCCGCGCGGCTGACTGGGGCGAGTACGCTGCTTGCCGGCCTCGCCGGCTCCGGAAAGCTGAAGATCGCGGCGGCGATCTACGACCTGCAATCGGGCCTCGTCAGCTATCTGGATTGAGGGAAGCTGCGCGAGTCGCCTACCCGCATTTCTCGCGCCCCCTCTCAGCTTTGCAGGGGAAGCATCGCGACGTCCCGCATCGACAGCATAACGCCGACCGGGGCCGTTCTTTTCCGTCACGAGCACCGGTCCCTCTGGACGGGGTCGAGAAATTCGCCGAAGGCTTTTTTGCGTCCGCCGCGGCAATAGCTTTCACCTTCGCCTCTTCGTCGCCCAACAAGATACCCTCATTCGGCCACGCGATGCCGCGGGCTCCTAGCAGACGGCAACCCGGTTGAAAATTTCCATATCTTGCGCGAATTCGCGCCGTTACGCCGCTGGCTTGCGCGCGAGGATGAACAGGCGGGGATAGAGGAACAGCACGCGTCCATCCGTCTCGACGCGGTAGGAGTCGGCGAGCTCGCGACGATAGCGGCCCAGGAACTCGGCGCCCTCGTCGCGGTTCAGCGGCGCGAGGAACGGCCGCAGCGCCGAACCGCGGAACCAATCGACCACGGCGTCGATGTTCGCGAGGGGGTGAACGTAGGTCGTCTGCCAGATGGCGAGCGAGGCGGCATGCGGCCGCAGCCAGTTGTAATAATCGGAGTGCGTGGCGATCACCGCGCGGGTCTTGGCGATCGGCACCAGCCGATCCGACCATGGCCCGTCGGCCGCGATCAGCCGCATCAGCGCGTGCGAGGGCTCCTGGCGATTGTCGGGCATCTGCACCGCCAGCGTTCCGCCCTCGGCTAGTTGTTCCATCAGCCGAGGAAAAAGCGCTTCGTGATCCGCCACCCATTGCAGCGCACTGTCGGCGAAGATCAGATCGGGCGGCCGCGCCGGCCGCCATTCGGCGATATCCGCCTGCTCGAATGCGAAGCCCGGCAGACGCCGCCGCGCCTCGGCGAGCATGTGCGCGGAGGAGTCGACGCCGATGACGCCGGCATCCGGAAAGCGTTCGGCGAGCAGCCGTGTGCTCGAGCCCGGCCCGCAGCCCAGATCGAACGCGCGGCGCGGCGCGGCTTCGATTTTGGCGATGAGATCGCGCGCCGGCCAGGCGCGCTCGGTCTCGAAACGAAGAAAGAGGTCTGCGTCCCAGGCATTGGAAAGGGGCACGAACAGCTCCACGTGCGTTGTCGCCCCATGGCGAGTGCGCTCGAGAACTGGGGTGGGCATCGAACCCTTTCAAGGCGACGAGCGGAGACGCCACCTTCGCGACCTACGATCATCGCCGCTCGTCGTGTTGCCTTCACCAACGCCGAACAGTGTTAATGCAAAAGAAGCCCGTTTGGTTCCACCGGGGCAAATTAAATATTATTTATGTATGAGCCAATACCAGAACGATCATAATATAAATTTTATAGTAAGGCCGGCGGTTTACCCTGTTGACAAGAACTTTTTGGTGCCGCTAACCGAGATGGTTGCATTGGCAGCCGATGGTGAAAATTATTTTACACGATTGCTTCCTTGACGCGAACCGGACGCCGACTAATTCGTTATTATAAGGGTGCCGGACTCGGCACCGCGAATCAAGGAGAGTACGATGCGTTCAATAATCAAGGGTTCACTCGCCGGCGTCGGCGTGGCGGCGGCGTTGGCGCTCGGCGCGGTCGGCGCTACGACGCCTGCGGATGCAGCTATGCACATGGGCGGCGGCGGTCACGGCGGCTTCCACGGCGGCGGCGGCTTCCACGGTGGCGGCTTCCACGGGGGCGGCTTCCACGGCGGCGGGTTCCACCATGGCTTCGGCGGCCGCGGCTTTGCCGGCGGCTACGGGCGTGGGTACGGCGGCTACGGTGGGTACGGTTGGGGCGGGTATCCCTACTACGGCGGTTACTACGCATATTGCGACAATCCCTTGTGGATGCTGACCCCCGGATACATGTGCTGGTAGAGGGGTGGGCGACGACGCCGGGTACTCCCGGCGTTGCCGGCAGCCACGAACATCGGTTTTTGAACCGTTCAAATAAAGGGAGAGACGAGGCGGGCTGACGGTGTTGTGGCAGCCCAATTGGAAAAATACGCAAGCAGTAGAGGAAACTTCGATGCTCGAGCGCAACGCGGTGCTCATTGCCCTGGCGCTTTCTTTCCTGGCGCCGCGCTGCCGCAGCAGAGGGGCGAGCGGGCGGCGGCTTGCGGTGACTTTTCGTGGCCTGTCGAGAGAGAACGCGCCTGGTTCGCCGACAAGGGACTGTCTCGCCGCGCATCGGGCGCTCGCCTCACTTTGAACTCGCCGAGGGCGATCTCGTACTCGAGCAATACAATCAAGGTGGCCTTCGCACAGGCCGAGTCGGAGACCGCATGGTGAAGCGACGATGAGGCGGCTACAATTTCGAGATCTTGCAGGGGGAAACGACAAGTGCGGTCGAGTGCAATGTTCCCATTGCCGACGCGAAGGGTCTGTGGCGCCGGATCGGCGCCATCGCGAGCCTCCAAAATAGCGGAATGATCAAGGTCACCGACGAAATGGGCGGTATCGTCGCCCTGATCGGCGTGACCACGGCGACCTACCTCTGCGCGGCCAGCTTTCTCTCCGACTACATGAGCCCGTGAATCGAAATCATTGCGAAAGCTCGCCTCATCGGGATTTCGGGATAGCTGTCGACGTGTCAGGCGGTGAACGTAAAACGACTTCCGGTCCAGCAGACCAGGGAGGCGTCGCCAAGGTCGATCGCCGACAATCGGGCCTAGCCAGAGAGTGCTTCGCCATGTCAAAGTGGGCGCGCACAGTCGTGATTGGCCTCCTCGCGGCGTTCGCCCTCCTCTACGTCGTCGCGCTGGCGGCCCTCTACGTCGGCCAACGCAAGCTGTTGTATTTTCCCAACGCGGTGGAAGTCGCGCCCGCCTCGGTCGGCCTTCCGAACGCGGAGCGGCTGCATTTGACCACCGGCGACGGCGAGACATTGCTCGCCTGGTACATCGCGCCCGCCGCGGGCAAGCCGCTCATTCTCTATTTTCACGGCAACGGCGGCGGGCTCGATCTGCGCGCGGAGCGTTTCAACGCCTTCGCGTCGGCGGGCGATGGGCTGCTGGCGGTGGAATATCGCGGCTATGCGGGATCGACGGGCGCGCCGAGCGAGGTCGGCTGCTCGCCGACGGAGAGGCGACCTGGATCGAGGCCCTGCGGCTCGGCTTTCCCCCCGGGCGGATCGTCCTGATGGGAGAGTCGCTCGGCAGCGGGGTCGCGGTCGCCCTGGCCGCGCGCCATCCCGCGGCGGCGCTGGTGCTGGACTCGCCGTATTCGTCGATCGCGGACGTGGCGGCGGCGGTATTCTGGATGTTCCCGGGGCGGGCGCTGATGAGGGATGCGTTCCGCAGCGACGAGCGCATCGCGCGCGTCTTCGCGCCGCTGCTGATCGTGCACGGAACCCGCGACGACGCGGTCCCCATCCGGCTCGCGGAAAAATTGTTCGCGCTCGCCCACCAGCCGAAAGACTTCATTCGCGTGGAGGGGGGCGGGCATCTCGCGCTGGGGATGCGGATACCGGAGGTGCTGGCTTGGATCGACAGGGCTACGCGATGATAGGCTGCGCGGCGCCCCGCCCGCGGCGAGTGACGCCCGCGGCGATTTCAGTTCTGCATGCCCCTCACGCCAGCCGCTGCAATCCGGCGCGGGCCATCGGATTGTTCGGACTGACCTCCATCGCGCGCTGGTACGATTCCCTAGCCTTCGGCCTGTTGCCCTGTTTCTCATAGGCGAGTCCGAGGGACGCCCAGGCGTCCGCGTTGTTGGGATCGACGTTCAGCGCGGCGTTGAAATCCTCGATCGCCGCGTCGTATTTGCCGGTGGCGAGCAGGGATTGGCCGCGCGCCTGATACGGGGCGCCGGCGAAGGGATCGCGGTCGATCGCATTGTTGAAATCGGTGATCGCCTGGGCGTAGTCGCCCTGACGCTGATAGATCAGCCCGCGCGCGTGATAAGCCTGCGCGCCCTCCGGATTGAGCCGGATCGCGGCGTTGAGATCTTCCAGCGCCTCGGGGTAATGGCCTTGCGAGCGCAGCAGGTTGCCGCGCCCGAGGTAGGCGGCCGCATCGTTCGGGTTGGCGACGATCGCGGCGTTGAAATCGGCGAGCGCCGGCCCGTCTTTCTCGATCTGACGGTAGGCGAGCGCGCGGTTGGTGTAGGCGCCGGCGAAATTGGGATCGAGCTGGATCGCCTTGGTGAAATCCCGGATGGCGTCCTGGAACTTCAGGGCCTTGGCGTAGGCGATGCCGCGCGTGTTGTAGGCGACCGAATCATTGGGGTTGCGCTTGATGACGTCCGTCAGCGAGGCGATGTTTCCGGTCGTGGCGCCCGTCGTATCCGGCGCGATTTCGGCCACTCTCGCGCTGGGGCCCGTCAACGTTTCGCTGCACCCCGTGAGCGCCAAGGCCGCGAGAGCCAAGGCCGTGGGCGCGGACCCTGAGATCGCCGCGCGTATCGATCGAAGCTTCATCCGCATCGCTCGCTGACCTCCGCACGTGGCGCTGGACCGTTCTTGCTTACGCAAAAATGGTTAACGCTTCGCTCGACGCTAGAGGATCCGCCCGGCGGGCGCCACAAAATGTCCGTCCGGAATTCAGCCGGCCGAGCGCGGCGCACCCGGGACGACCTTCGGCTTCATCGGAAGCAGACCCTCGCGCTGCAACTTCTTGCGGGCGAGCTTACGGGCGCGACGAACTGCCTCCGCCTTCTCCCGCGCCCGCTTCTCCGACGGCTTCTCATAATGGCCGCGCAACTTCATCTCGCGGAATATCCCCTCGCGCTGCATCTTTTTCTTGAGCGCTTTGAGGGCCTGGTCGACATTGTTGTCGCGGACGAGAACTTGCACGGGCGATCCTATGTTGCGAGGCGATGCCTCGATGAGAGCTTACTCAACGAAAAACGAAAAAAGACCTCGCCGTTCCAGCGAACGCCGCGCCTTGCCTGCGGCGTTACCAGATCGACCCGAAGCTGTCCAGACGATTGCCATGGTAACGCAAACGCTCAAAAGCCGTCGAAAGTTTGACGAGCCGCGGCGCGGGGCCGGCTTGTTCGCGAAAGCGAACCATGCACAATGGACCGAGCTGCGATCGCGGCGGGGAGGAATTCAGATGAAGCCGGCGTTCGCCTGCGCATTGGCCGCAAGCCTCTTGCTGACGGCTGCCGCCCTCGCCGACGACAAGGTCGTCAAGATCGGCGTCCTGACCGACCTGTCCGGCCTTTACGCCGATATCACCGGGCCCGGCTCGATGCTCGCCGCACAGATGGCGGCCGAGGACATCGGCCTGAGGGAAAAGGGCTGGACCATCGACGTCACGTCAGGCGATCACCAGAACAAGCCGGACGTCGGGGCCGGCATCGCGCGCAAGTGGTTCGACCAAGAAAAGATCGACGTGATCGTCGACGTTCCGAATTCCGGCGTCGGCCTGGCGGTGTCGGCGGTCGTCAAGGAGAAGAACGGCGTGTTCCTGATCGCGGGCGCCGCAACCTCCGATCTGACCGACAAGGCCTGCACGCCCAATAACGTCCACTGGACATTCGACACTTATGCCCTCGCCAACGGCACCGGCAAGGAGGTGGTCAAGACGGGCGGCGACACCTGGTTCTTCGTGACCGCCGATTACGCCTTCGGCCAGGCGCTGCAACGCGACACCTCCGCCGTCGTAGAGGCGAACGGCGGCAAGGTGCTCGGCAGCGTCAAGGCGCCGCTCAACACTCCGGATTTCTCGTCATACCTGTTGCAGGCGCAAGCGTCCAAGGCCAAGGTCATCGGGCTCGCCAACGCGGGCGGCGACACGATGAATTCGATCAAGCAGGCGCACGAGTTCGGCATCACGCGCACCGGAGTGAAGCTCGCGGCGCTGTTGCTGTTCATCTCCGACGTCAATGCGCTCGGCCTCGATGTCGCGCAAGGGTTGCAATTCACCGAGACGTTCTACTGGGACATGAACGAGGGCACGCGCGCCTTCTCGAAGCGCTTTTCGGAGCGCATGAAAAACCACGCGGAGCCGACGATGGTGCAGGCGGGCGTCTATGCCTCGCTCATCCACTATTTCAAAGCGCTGGAGGCGCTCGGCGGCAATCCGCACGACGGGGCCAAGGTGGTCGCCGAGATGAAGGAGATCCCCACCGACGATCCGCTGTTCGGCAAGGGCATGATCCGCATCGACGGCCGCGCGATACATCCGGCCTACCTGTTCGAGGTGAAATCGCCCGCTGAATCGAAATACCCCTGGGATTATTACAAACTGGTCGCGACCATTCCCGCCGACGAGGCGTTCCGGCCGCTGGCGCAGAGCCAATGCCCGCTGGTCAAGAAATGAATTCCGCCGCGCTGTCGCATCGCAAGCACTACGGCCGGCTCCCTTCGGGCGCGGAGACCGGAATCAAAGTGGGAGTTCGAAATGAAATTGGGCAATTGGCTGACGCCCATATTCGTGGCGCTGCTCGCCTCGTTGTGGTCGCTCGGCGCCCTCGCCGACGACAAGTTCGTCAAAATCGGCGTCCTGACCGACCTGTCGAGCCTCTACGCCGATCTCGGGGGCCCCGGCTCGATCCTCGCCGCGCAAATGGCGGTCGAGGACGGCGGCCTCACGAAAAAAGGCTGGACGATCGACGTCACATCCGGCGACCACCAGAACAAGCCGGACGTCGGGGTCGGCATAGCACGCAAATGGTTCGACGAAGACAAGATCGACGTGATCGCCGATGTGCCGAATTCCGCCGTCGCCCTGGCGGTCGCGGCGGTCGTCAAGGAGAAGAACGGCGTCTACCTCAACTCAGGCGCGGCCACCTCGGACCTGACCGGAAGGGCCTGCACGCCCAATACCGTCCATTGGACCTATGACACCTACACGCTCGCCAACGGCACCGGCAAGGCAGTGGTCAAGGCGGGCGGCGACACCTGGTTCTTCATCACCGCCGACTACGCCTTCGGTCATGCGTTGCAGCGTGACACTTCCGCCGTCGTCGAGGCGAACGGCGGCAAGATCCTGGGCAGCGTCAACGTGCCGCTGAACACGCCGGATTTCTCCTCGTTCGTGCTGCAAGCACAAGCGTCGGGCGCCAAGATCATCGGGCTCGCCAACGCCGGCGGCGACACGACGAATTCGATCAAGCAGGCGCACGAGTACGGCATCGCGGGCGGCGGCCAGAAGCTCGCCGCGCTGCTATTGTTCATTTCCGACGTCAATGCGTTGGGCTTGAAAATCGCGCAAGGTCTGCAGTTCACGGAAACGTTTTATTGGGACATGAACGATGGAACGCGCGGTTTCTCGAAGCGCTTCGTGGAGCGCATGAAGAATCACGCCGAGCCGACCATGGTGCAAGCGGGCGTCTATGCCTCGTTGATCCATTACTTCAAGGCGCTCGAGGCGCTCGGCGACAATCCACACGACGGCGCCAAGGTGGTCGCCAAGATGAAGGAAATGCCTACGGACGATCCGCTGTTCGGCAAGGGCATGATCCGCATCGACGGCCGTACCATCCATCCGGCCTATCTCTTTCAGGTCAAGTCTCCAGCGGAATCGAAATACCCCTGGGATTATTACAAGCTGATCGCGACCATCCCGGCCGAGGAGGCGTTCCGGCCGCTGGCGGAGAGCCAGTGCCCGTTGGTCAAGAAATGAAATCGACGGCGCTGTCGCATGCTGGGGGATGCCAGGAACAACTGAGTCAGGGCCGCCGCCCGTCATGCCCGGCCTCGAGCCGGGCATCCAGGCGGCGCCGTCGACGATTATCCGAAGCCGTCGGCCCTGGACGCACGGATCAAGCCCGTGCATGACGCACCAGCCATGAAAGGAGTTCGAAATGAAATCGCGTAACTGGATCATATCGATTTCGGGGGCGGTTCTCGCCTCGCTCTGGTCGTTCGCCGCGCAGGCGGACGCCAACAAGGTCGTGATCGGCGACATCGACGACATGTCCGGCCTCTACGCCGACATCATCGGTCCCAAGGGCGTCGAAGCGATCAAGATGGCGATCGCGGACTTCGGCGGCTCGGCGCTCGGCCAGCCGATCGAGGTGCTGACCTACGATCACCAGAACAAACCCGCGCTCGGCTCCGAAAAATTTCGCGAATGGGCCGACCGCGACGGGCTCACGATGTTGCTCGGCGGCTCCAACACCGGCGTCAGCCTCGCCATGAACCCCGTCGCCAAGGAGAAGAAAATCCCGTTCATTGCGATCGGCGCGGCAGGCGCCTCGCTCACCGGCAAGGATTGCACGCCCTATACGATCCATTACGCCTACGACACGACCGCGCTCGGCAACGGCACAGCGACGACGATCCTCAACGAAGGGGGCAAGACGTGGTTCTTCCTCACCGCCGACTACGCGTTCGGCACACAATTGCAGGAGTCGGCCGCACGCGTCGTAACCGCCAACGGCGGCAAAGTCGTCGGCGCGGTGCGCGTGCCGCTCAACACTTCGGATTTTTCCTCATACCTGCTCCAGGCGCAGAATTCGGGCGCGCAAGTGCTCGGCCTCGCCAATGCTGGGGCCGACTTCTCCAACTCGCTGAAGGCGGCCAACGAATTCGGCATCGCCGAGACGATGAAGCCCGCCGCCCTGCTCGCGTTCATCAGCGACATCCATGCTCTCGGCCTGCAGACCGCGCAGGGGCTCTATCTCACCACCGGCTGGTACTGGGACCTCGACGACAAGACCCGCGCGTTCTCAAAGCGATTCTTCGAAAAGACCGGGGTCGAGCCCACGATGCCCCAGGCGGCCTATTATTCCGCGACGTTGACCTATCTGAACGCCGTCAAAGCCGCGGGCTCGACCGATGCCGACAAGGTCATGGAGCAGCTGCACAAGACCAAGATCGATGACATGTTCACCGACAATGGCACGATCCGCGCCGACGGACTGATGGAACATGCGATGTATGTCATGCAGGTCAAGAAGCCGTCGGCATCGAAGTATCCCTGGGATTATTATCGGGTCGTGCAGAAGATGTCGGGCGACCAGGCGTTCGGCAAGCTCGCGGATTCGACCTGCCCGCTCGTCAAGAAGTAAGTCAGGCCGATCCGGCGCCTGCGCCGTAACGCGCAGAGGGCTCGGACGGTATGAGGGAAGGGAGGAGTCACAATGTCGTTACGTAATTTTCTAATCCGGTTGTTGGGAGCGATTCTCGCCTCGCTGGCGTCGGTCGGCGCCCACGCCGACGCCAACAAGGTCGTGATCGGCGACATCGACGACATGTCCGGTCTCTATGCCGATATCCTCGGTCCCAAAGGGGTCGAAGCGATCAAGATGGCGGTCGCGGACTTCGGCGGCTCAGCGCTCGGCCAGCCGATCGAGGTGCTGACCTTCGATCACCAAAACAAGCCCGCCCTCGGCGCAGAGAAGTTTCGTGAATGGGCCGACCGAGACGGGTTGACCATGTCGCTCGGCGGCAACAACACTGGCGTCAGCCTCGCCATGTCTCCTGTCGCCATGGAGAAGAAAATCCCCTTTATCGCGATCGGCGCGGCGGGCGCCTCGCTCACCGGCAAGGATTGCACGCCATACACCGTCCATTACGCTTATGATACGACCGCGCTCGGCAACGGGACGACGACGACGATCCTCGATCAGGGCGGGAAGACGTGGTTCTTCCTCACCGCCGACTACGCGTTCGGCACGCAATTGCAGGACTCGGCCGCGCGCGTCGTCGCAGCGAGGGGAGGGAAAGTGCTCGGCGCGGTGCGCGTGCCGCTCAACACCTCGGATTTTTCCTCCTATCTCCTGCAAGCACAGAGTTCGGGCGCGCAAGTGCTCGGCCTCGCCAACGCCGGCCCCGACTTCTCCAACTCGCTGAAGGCCGCCAACGAATTCGGCATCACGAAGACGATGAGGCCTGCCGCCCTGCTCGCCCACATCACCGACATCAACGCGCTCGGGCTCGAGACCGCGCAGGGGCTCTATCTCACGGCCGCCTGGTACTGGGACCTCGACGACAAGACCCGCGCTTTCTCCAAACGCTTCTTCGAGAAAACCGGGGTCGAGCCTACATGGGACAAGGCTGCCTATTATTCGGCGACCCTGACCTATCTCGAGGCCGTCAAAGCCGTAGGCTCGACCGACGCCGACAAGGTGATGGAGCAACTGCGCAAGACAAAGATCGACGACATGTTCACGGACGACGGAACGATCCGCGCCGACGGACTGATGGAACACGCGATGTATGTCATGCAGGTCAAGAAGCCTTCCGAATCGAAGTATCCCTGGGACTATTATCGCGTCGTGCAGAAGATGTCGGGCGAACAGGCGTTCGGTAAGCTGGCGGATTCGACCTGTCCGCTGGTCAAGAAATAGGCGGCCTCGGCTGGCAGCCCGCGGGCTGATCCGGCTCCGCGCGTTTGCTCAGCCGCCCACCTGGCCGCGATGGCGCAGGAACGCGTCGGCGAGGACGCAGGCGACCATCGCCTCGCCGACCGGCACCGCCCGAATGCCGACGCACGGGTCGTGTCGGCCCTTGGTGACGATCTCGGTGTCTTCACCGGAACGAGTGACGGTGCGGCGCGGCGCCAGAATCGATGAAGTCGGCTTGACCGCGAAGCGCGCGACAATGGGCTGCCCGGAAGAAATGCCCCCGAGCACTCCGCCGGCGTGGTTCGACAGAAAAATCGGCCGGCCCTCGTTGGCTGCGCGCATCTCGTCGGCGTTCTCCTCTCCGGTCAATTCGGCCGCGCCGAAGCCATCGCCGATCTCGACGCCCTTGACGGCGTTGATGCTCATCAGTGCACTCGCCAAGTCGCCGTCGAGCTTACCGTAGATCGGAGCGCCCCAACCGACGGGAACGCCGTCGGCGACGATTTCCACGACGGCGCCGACGGAGGAGCCGGCCTTGCGCACCGCGTCGAGATAATGCGCAAAGCGGCCCGCGGCCTGGGCGTCGGGGCAGAAGAACGGATTGCGCGCGACCTCGTCCCAGTCCCAGCGATCGCGTTCGATCGCGAGTTTGCCCATCCGCACCAGCGCGCCGCGAATGCTCACGGTCGGAATGATCTTGCGCGCGATCGCGCCGGCGGCCACCCGCGCAGCGGTCTCGCGCGCCGAGGATCGCCCCCCGCCGCGATAGTCGCGGATGCCATATTTGGCCTCGTAGACGTAATCGGCGTGGCCAGGCCGATACTTTTCCTTGATGTCGGAATAGTCTTTGGATCGCTGGTCGACGTTCTCGATGAAGATCGCGATCGGCGCCCCCGTCGTCACCTGCCGGCCGCTGCGTTCGTCGAGCATGACGCCCGACAATATGCGGGCCTCGTCGGGTTCGCGCCGCTGCGTGGTGAAACGCGACGAACCCGGCCGCCGACGGTCGAGGTCGGCCTGGATATCGGCGGCATCCAAGGTGAGCATCGGCGGGCAACCGTCGACGACGCAGCCGATGCCCGCGCCGTGACTTTCGCCAAAGGTCGTGACCCGGAAAAGATGACCAAAACAATTGTGCGACATGCGGCGATCTCCGCCGTCTCATACGGAGCCCCGCCGACGGCGTCAAACCACCATCCTCGTCGCGCCGAGCGATCTACCCCGGACGGTGAGTCGTTCATCGCCAATTCATGTTGACTAGGCGATGCGTGAGTCGAGTCGAAACCGATACTCAGGACTCGCAACGGGGATTTTGTCATGTTCAAGAAACTCGCCGCTTTCGGCCTTACGGCGGCACTCGTGTTGTCGCCGATGGCGGCCTTCGCTCAAGCCGCCGCTCCCGCCGACACGACCGCTCCGGCCGCCGACGCCAACCCGGCGCCGGAAAAGCCGATGAAGGCCAAACACAAGAAGCCGAAGAAGCATCACACGGCGAAAAAGCAAGAGACCCCGCCTCCGGAGGAGGCTCCCAAGACATAGGAATTCATACAGCGAGGGCCGGTGCCCCGAGAATTCTCGCGGTGTGAGTTCGGCGCCCGGGTTCATGCGACCGCTTCCGCTTCGGCGAGAAGCGGTCTTTTTTTGTCCCGCCGCAGGCTCGCCGCGCGCAGCGCCAAATTTTGCCATGCTGCCCTCTTACCGGCAGAAAATCCGCGCTCTGATGCGGAGTTCGCCGGCGATCGGGGGAAAATCTCCGTTTTGCGCCGCTCGCATAGCGTTGCGAGCCCGGTCGTTCATGCGCAATTCATGTTGACTGAGTGATTTCATGGTCCGTCGAATCGACCCGATTCTTTGGACTCGCAACGGAGATTTAGAATGATCAAGAAACTCGCCGCCTTCGGCCTCACGGCCGCTCTCGCACTGTCGCCGGTAGCCGCGTTGGCCCAGGCGGAAACCACCC
>JBAQGU010000497.1:0-3523 GCA_049287975.1 Roseiarcus sp. | reverse complement strand
GGGCGGGGGCGGCTTCGCCTCCGGCTCGGCGCGCCTGTTCGCCTCCTCGCCGTCCGCCCGGAGCCGGATCAACGGCGACCCCACGGCGACGGTTTCCCCGATTTCGGCGCCGAGCCAGAGCACCTCGCCGGGAACGGGAGAGGGTATTTCGACCGTCGCCTTGTCGGTCATCACGGCGCCGAGAATATCGTCCTCGCGCACGAGGTCGCCGACCTTGACCTTCCACTCCACCAGTTCGGCCTCGGCGACGCCCTCGCCGACATCCGGCATCTTGATCACGCGCTCGCCCATTCTCACGCCTCCAATGTCGCGAGCAGCGCGCGGCCGACCCGCGCCGGGCCGGGAAAATAGTCCCATTCCTGCGCGTGGGGGTAGGGCGTATCCCAGCCCGTGATTCGCGCGATCGGCGCTTCGAGCTGAAAGAAGCAGGCCTCCTGCACCAGCGCGGCCAGTTCCGCGCCGAACCCGGAGGTCAGCGTCGCCTCGTGGACGATCACGCAGCGGCCGGTCTTCCTCACCGACGCGACTATGGTTTCCAGATCGAGCGGCAGCAGGGTCCGAAGGTCGATGATCTCCGCATCGACGCCGGTTTCCGCGGCCGCGGCCTCGGCGACGTAGACCATGGTCCCGTAGGCCAGAACTGTCAGCGCCTTTCCCTGCCGACGGATCGCCGCCTTGCCGAGCGGGGTTACGTAATGGCCGTCTGGCGTTTCGCTCAGCTCGTGTTTCGACCATGGCGTGACGGGACGATCGTGATGACCGTCGAATGGCCCGTTGTAGAGCCGCTTCGGTTCGAGAAAGATCACGGGATCCGGGTCTTCGATCGATGCAATGAGCAGGCCTTTGGCGTCGCGGGGATTGGACGGCACCACGACCTTGAGGCCGCAGACATGGGTGAACAGCGCCTCCGGGCTCTGGCTGTGGGTCTGGCCGCCGAAAATGCCCCCGCCGGTCGGCATGCGCACGACTATCGGGCAGGTGAACTCTCCGTTCGAGCGATATCGCAAGCGCGCCGCTTCGGAGACGATCTGGTCATAGGCGGGGTAGACATAATCGGCGAACTGCACCTCGACGCAGGGTCTGAGGCCATAAGCCGCCATGCCGATCGCCGCTCCGACGATGCCGAGTTCGCTGATGGGCGTGTCGAAGCAGCGACTCGCGCCGTATTTGCGCTGCAATCCGAGCGTGCAACGGAACACGCCGCCGAAATACCCGGCGTCCTCGCCGAACACGACGACGTTGTCGTCGCGCTCCATCGAAACGTCCATCGCGCCGCGGATCGCCTCGATCATCGTCATTCTGGGCACGGCGTCAGACTCCCGCCTGCTGGCGCTGACGTCTCAAGTGCGGCGGCATCTCGGCGAATACGCCTTCGAACATGTCGCGGGTCGACGGCTTTCCGCCGGCATGCAGCGTGCCGTGCTTCTCCGCCTCCTTCTGCGCCGATATCACGTCGTCGAGCACCTCCGCCTCGGCCTGTTTGTGGCGCTCCTCCGACCAACGCCCACGCGCGATCAGATGGTTCTTCAGCCGGAGCACGGGATCGCCGAGCGGCCATTGCTCCGATTCCGTTTTCGGACGATAGGCGGAAGGGTCGTCCGACGTCGAATGCGCACCGACGCGATAGGTGACATATTCGATCAGCGTCGGTCCGAGATTGCCACGCGCGCGCTCGGCAGCCCATTTGGCCACCGCATGCACCGCGAGATAGTCGTTGCCGTCGACGCGCAACGCCGGAATGCCGAAACCGAGCCCTCGCGCTGCGAAAGTTCCCGATCCGCCGCGAGCGATGCCCTGGAAAGTCGAAATCGCCCACTGGTTGTTGACGATGTTCAGCACGACAGGCGCCCGGTACGTCGAGGCGAACGCCAAGGCCGCATGAAAATCCGACTCCGCCGTGGCGCCGTCGCCGATCCAGCCGACCGCGATTTTCGTGTCGTTCTTGATCGCCGAGGCCATCGCCCAACCCACCGCCTGGATGAATTGCGTCGCGAGATTCCCCGAAATCGAAAAGAAGCCGTGCGCCTTGGAGGCATACATCACCGGAAGCTGACGGCCCTTGAGCGGGTCCTCTTCGTTCGAAAAGATCTGGTTCATCATTTCGACCATCGGATAGCCGCCGGCGATCAAGAGCCCGGCCTGCCGGTAGGTCGGAAAGTTCATGTCGCCCGGTGCGAGCGCGCGCCGGAACGCGCAGCTGACCGCCTCCTCGCCCATGTGCTGCATGTAAAACGAGGTCTTGCCCTGGCGCTGCGCCATCTGCATGCGCGCGTCGAAGGCGCGCAGCGTCATCATGTGCTTCAGCCCCTCGGCCAATTCCTCGTCGGTCAGCGTGCCCGCCCAGGGGCCTACGGCGTCGCCGTTGCGGTCGAGCACGCGAATGATCGAAAACGCGAGATCGCGGATCGACTCCGGGTCGGCGTCGATTTCCGGCCTGCGCACCGATCCGGCTTCCGGGATCCGCACATTGGAGAAATCGGGCTGGCCGCCCGGCCTCACGGCGGGCTCCGGCACGTAAAATCGCAGCGGCGCCGGCTCGGTCATTTCTGGTGTCCTGAGAGGTCGAAACGGGATGAAAGTAGGTGGGGACCGATTGTGGCAGCATTGGGCGGCGAAAGGCGCCGTTCTGCCGCAACTCGCATCGTTATCGCGAGCGGAGTTCCCGTCATTGCGAGCGACAGCGAAGCAATCCAGACCAAGCCGCAGATGCGCGGCCCAAGTCTAGATTGCTTCGCTTTGCCAACAAGAAACAAACGGTTACCACGTTGATTTTGCTGGAGAAGCTGTCTGAGGAAAAAGAGAAGAGACAGCACCGATTTGAGCGAAAAATCAGGTTCGAACTTGCGGCATATCAGAAAGGCATTTCATCCAAGGGCACCGGCCGGAGGCCGGTGCGGAACTCGCGATGACGGGCACTGGATTTCATCCGGATGCGGGACGGATACGGGCGGCCAGCGGAGTTGCCATCGAGAGGGGAACGTTCAGCAACGCCAACGCCCTTTTGACTTCGGCGTCGAATTCTGCGCCGCGGGCAACCTGAAGGCTCGCTCTTGGCTTGACTTTTCAGCCGAAGACGGGCGTGATCCGAACATCCCAAAACGTCCGAGAATGCATGACCGAAGCGCCCGCTACCGTCATGCACATCTATGCAAAGGAGGCTGCAAATGAATAGGTTCGCCCGATGCCATTGCGGGTCGCTTCGCGCGAACATATCCGGCGACCCTCTCATGGTTAGCCTATGCCACTGGCGCGATTGCCAGCGAAGGACTGGAGCGTTAGCGGGCAGTGGTGCGATTTTCCAGAAGGCTCAGGTCACAATCGAAGGGGATCGCAGGGTTTCGAGCGAGATGGACAGGAAGGGCGCAAGGTTCGCTGTCACTTCTGCCCGTCTTGGCGGAACATCGCAGTATCGGGAGGGAGATTTCGGGCCGGGCTGGTGCGTCGTCGCTGTCGGCGCATTCGCAGACCCGACATTTCCGCCGCCTTCGGTGTCTGTCTTCGAAGAATCGAAACATGCTTGGGT
>JBAQGU010000496.1:0-6251 GCA_049287975.1 Roseiarcus sp. | reverse complement strand
ACGTCGCCCAAATGAATGCCGATACGAAAGTCGATGCGCTGGTCGGCCGGCATGCCGACGTTGCGTTCAATCATCGCGTTCTGGACCGTGATCGCGCATCGCACCGCCTCGACCACGCTGCGGAATTCGACGAGAGCCCCATCGCCGGTGCGTTTGAACACGCGACCGTTCTGGCTGGCGACGGTGGGATCGATGAGTTCCGAGCGCAGTGTCCGCAACCGCGCGAGCGTGCGGTCCTCGTCCGCGCTCGCCATCCGGCTGAAGCCGACGACGTCGGCGGCCAGGATCGCAGCGATTTTGCGGGTCTCGGCCATCATGCCCCTCACACGATGCACAATAACACAAAGGCCGACCACTCCCGAGTGGCGGCTATGGTGAAGGGTTTCGGACGCTGGCCTCCGGCGCGGGGCGGGCGAGGCACGGTGAGGCCGGCGTTCGAAAGCCTCCCAAGGAGGAAACCGCGTTCAGGAAAAGGCGCTGGCGCCGCTGGTGCGATCTATGGGGATTTGAGGATCGCAGGCTGTCGGCGGCGAGGTCTTGAAGCGAAGGTTGATCGAGCTTGTGCCGGATTCGGGGATTGAATGGCCGGCCTATGGCCGCTGCCGGAATCCGTTTTGGCGTGTCGTTGGCGCTGATTTGGGGATCGCATAGCCGCAATCGAAAGCGACTTCTGTCATCAGAGTGTGCGCGAGACTATGCGCCATGATGTATTCGGGCCGCTCGCGCTCACGAAGGCTGTTCGCGTTGATGGGCTAGCCTCGGCGGCGCTTGGCGTCGATCCAGTCGTCGACGCCCGCCTGACTTTTCGGGGCTCGCTCCGTGACGGCGGGTCGGCTCAACCAACCGGCCAGGGCGTTCGAGGAGAATTTCAGGAAAATCCCCTCGCCGAATTGCTCGACGGCCGGCAGCCAATGCGGACTTTCGGCGAGCGCCGCGCCGCGAACCGCGAGACCGACGTCCTCGAAGTCTTCCGACGCCAGCGGGGCGGCTCGAAGCGCGTGAACCCGTATAGGCAGGAGACCTCGCGGAGTCGATGCACAGCGACGAGGGTCTCGATCCCTCTCAAGACCTTGTCGCGGCCGGAATCCCAGATGTCGCGTTAAGCGTCTCCGCCTGCAGATGCGCGCTGGCGCTGTTTTCCCCGATCAGCGGCTTTCCGCTTGCGAGCACCGTGAATTCCGCGAATTTGGGGTCCTCCGCGTCGGCGCTCGCCTGGGCGGCGCCGGCATGGGATTGCACAGTCGCGAGAACTTGGTCGTCAGAGTAGCCTTCGAGGTTGGCCTTGACTGTAGGATTCCATTTCCTCGCGCCCTGAACGTCGGCGACTGTTTTGCAATCCCTCAAGACGCTCCACACCGTCTCGATCCGGCGCGCGAGTTCATCGACAGCTTGCGGCAGCGAGATCACGCGCACGACCTGCGCGAAATAGGTGTTGGTCGCGCTGCGCGTGAGGAAGCGCAGGCCCTTCTCGTTCACACAGGATGTTGGATCGCGGTCCGCGATACATGGGACCAGGCGGCCTTCGTCGAAAAGGGCGGTTGGGAGGTAATGCCCGGAAGCAGGCGAGGACGAGGAGGCCCGCCGTTCTGACAAGTGGAGGGAGGAGCTCGCCCAAAGCCTGGAAGCCGACTTGACCACTCTCGATAGCTTGGCGCATGGATTTGTCGGCCGCTGCGCCCTCGCGCCGGCCTGCGAACCGATCGCCGGCCCGCATCGGCCTCGGAAGAATCGCGATTGTCGCGCCTGCTATCGTTCTGGGTATCGCAATCATCACTTTCCTCGGTCTCAGGCCCAAAGCCCGTGACGAAGAACGCCGCCTGCGTGCCAAGTGGAGTAGTTTCCGAGCCTTGCCCGCGCCGTCGAACAGTAGAAGAGCGGTGAGCATCGATCCCACCCCCTGGGATCGGTCTCGGACTGGCGGTCGCCGACCCAAAGCGACCGCCTCTTCCGAGGGAGGATTTCAAAATGCCTTTTGCTGCGTACAACTCGAGCGGCGTTCGCCTACTTTGCGGCGCCCTTGCTGACTCGCTGGAGTATGTTCGGAAAGCCACCGGACGCGAACTCAGCGAAGCTGAAGTTTCGGATGTCAGAAAAACCCTGGTCCACCGTCTGACGATGGATCACGATTCTGGCGAGCGCGATCCCGATGCGCTGAAGCGCGCCGCTCTGCGAGAGGTTTTCGCGTCGCACGCCGCGAGTTGAGCGATTCTCTTCGCTTTATCCCAGTCCCGCGCAGGCCCATTTACTGTCGCCCCCCAAATTTGGAGATGTTCCATGCGTGAGGCCCTTGCCACAGATCCTGCGGCCACTCGTCTGATGGCCGACCGCAGTCCTCCCCTTTCCAGCATTTGCCGCGAGGTAGGTCTGGCCGCTGTCGCCGCGGAACTTCATCTTCGCGCCAGCGAGCTCGAACTCGACGCGGCTGTCGCTGTCGAACGGGGCGCCGCAGCGCTTTTTCTCGCGGGATTCTGCCGCCAACCGACCATTTCACCGCCGCACGGCCGAATTGGAAGACCAAGACCGGGGCTTTAAGATGCGGCGCTCTTCGACGAGTTCCAGGCGGTCTCGGCGTCTTCGCCTAGAGAAAGGATTGCCGTGACAGTTTCCGCCCAAACAAAACGGCCGCCGAGTCGCCCCGGCGGCCCCGATCATTCAGCCGGGATATATATTCGCTCGCGTCGATCGCTCGAAGACTGCAGGCGGGTCGGATGTGTCGAATTCAAACGGCATCAGCGTCCCGACAATAATCGTCAGTCCAACTTCGTGTGCACGCGAAGCCAATAGTTGATATCCCGCGATTATCTGACCAGCGCTAACCCTCAGGAATCCCCTCATTTTTGAACGGGCAAGATTTCGGCGTTTTTCCGCGGTTCGGCCCGACGCGGAGCGCTCAAATCGTCTGACTCGCGCACTGATCTCTCGCCAGAGACCATCGAAGATCGAGAATCCTACCGAACTCATCCCGTATAGAGGGCATTGTCAGCGCCAGGTCTTATCCCAGGTTGCAAAACGCCCGCTCCGAAAAATGAGGGGATGGCTGAGCGCCGGAGGAACGTTTGATTCCGACCAACACCGAGAACGTCTGCACCCCGCCAAGGCAAGGCCAAGGCAAGCCAGCATCCGCCCAGCGTTGGGCATTACTGTCAGGAGCGTCGGACGGACGGATTGACGACGCGCGCGCCGTCAACCGATCACGCGGCCCTGCGAGGATTGAGATGAGAGAGCAGTTCCCCTTGCAACCGGAGCAAACCGAGCGCGTTATAGAGAGTATGCGTGCTCTACAAAATTCGCCCCGCAATCGGCTTTTGGTCGCGTTGCCGCCCTCCAATCTCAAACATCTCATGCCGGAGCTCGAATTCATCCGCTGTCACCGCGACCAGGTCCTAATGGACGCTGATAGTTCGCTCGACTATGTATTCTTCCCCGAAACCGGTGTCGTCTCAGTGGTGGCGGTTTATGCGGACGGCAGTATCATTGAAATGGCGACAATTGGTAGGGAGGGTTGCACAGCTGTGCAAGCCGTCTTCGGCGCCAAACGTTCCTCCGTCCGGCTTCTCGTCCAGATTCCGGGCACCGCAGCAAAGATGTCGCGCGCGGCGTTCACACGGGCCATGGGGTCGATGCCGTCATTCCAAAGTCTCATGTACGCTTATGTCCAAGCCTTTCTTGAGCAAGTCCTTGTGTCGGTAGCGTGCAACGGTGCGCACAACCTCAAACAGCGGCTTGCACGTTGGCTGCTCATGATGCGTGACCGCGGTGACGATGACGTACTGCAGATCACTCAGAACCTGCTTTCCGAAATGCTTGGGGTCCAGAGGCCAACCATCACCAAAGCTGCCCACGAGTTGGAACGCGCCGGTTTGATTGCTCGCGGCCGGCGACAAGTCACGATAATTGATCGGCAGGGTCTGACGGCGGCCTCTTGCGAATGTTACCAGTTGGTCCGGATGCGAGTCGCCGTTCATCTTCCCAAAACATACACGTAAAAAGCGCCCACGTACTCGGTAATATACATTACCGACAACACCCCCTCTACGCGCTAACAGTCATGACGAATGGGGGGCCGACGTAAGCTCCCTCGCCAGATCACATTCTTATGTCGGGGATAAGCCTCGTCAGCAGAAGGTGTGCAGGGGCCGCTGCCATGCGCGACGTCAACCCACTGGATCTCGTGGAGACGATCCGCGAAGGCATCCTCGTGCTTGACCCCGATCTGACCATCCGCTTTGCGAACCGCTCCTTCTACGACACATTCGCAGTCGTGCCAGAACATACCGTCGGACGGAAGCTCTATGAGATCGGCGGCGGGCAGTGGGACATTCCCAAGCTCCGCTCCTCGCTCAAGACCGTCATTTCAGGTCGAACAACCATCGAGGACTTTGAGGTCGAGCATTTTTCCCCCTCAATCGGCCGGCGCGTAATGGTGCTCAACGCGCGCAAGGTTTACCAGCCTGGCAAGAAGATACAACAAATCCTCCTGGCGATCGAAGACATCACCGAGCGTGCTAGGCTAGAGCGTGAGCATGCGGCCGCGCACGAGCGTATCGGCATGCTGCTGCAAGAGCTGACACACCGGGTCAAGAATAGCCTGCAGTTTATCGCTGCAATGGTCATGATCGAAGCGCGGACCCACACGAGCGGCGAGGGCAAAGCGGCTCTTGAGAGGGTCTCGCATCGCATCACGGCACTCGGGCAACTCTATTCAAAGCTAACCAAAACCGACACCGTTGAGGCTGTCGATGCAGCAATCTATCTGGATGAGTTATGCCGGGACCTGATCGCATCGGTACATAAGCAAGGCGACACGTCCATCGTGCTCAAGACCGAAATCGAGAGCGAGCTCCTGCCTACCGATCGGGCAATTCCAATAGGGCTTATTGTGAACGAGCTTGTCACGAATGCCATTAAGTATGCGTTTCCGGGCGAGGCAAAGGGCACAGTCACGGTGACGATAAAGCGAGCACGCGGGGAGCTTCGCCTGACAGTTGCCGACGACGGCCAGGGGCTCGATCCTCGACGGGGCGATTCCGGGCTCGGCGGCCGGCTGGTCGACGGCTTCGCCCAACAGCTCGGCGGCCAGATCGAGCGGAAGAGCGACAGCCAAGGCACTACCGTGCGCCTCGTTTTACCGTTGCGTGAAGGCTCGTAGGGATATGAGCTGGCCGCGGATTCTTCGCTACCATCTGCTTGTCGCACACATTAGTCATTTAAGCAGCGCAAGCACATGACCGTGGCGTAGATGACCGCGTCAAGCCAGCGAATTGAGCGACTCCATGCCCGAGCGACCGAAAACTGAAATTGAGCCGATCGATCCATCGCGCCTCAGGGAGGATGTGAGGATAAAGATTGACGCCTGGATCGCGGCGCAGTCGGAGCCGCGTCCGTCGCGCTCGCAAGCTATCCAACACTTGCTCGCCGAGGCGCTCGCCAAGGAGGCCGACGCCCGGGCTATTCTTGCGGAGGATTTGAAAACTTCAAACGAGGATTGAGGCGCGGAATGGGCTAAGTGCCGCTCAACGTGCTTACGCGGCAGCGGCGGGCAATGTTTGCGGCAATGCCACGACCATTGAGCCCCTGAGTAGTTTCCGACTCTACCCAACGAACATCGCTATGCGAGCCTCAACTGGCCTTCGCGATGATCGCGATTGCAACCCGAACGGATAGCCGAAATGCCGACGTATTTCTGCATCACAGCTACAAAGTCGCCGGACCTCACGGCAAGCAGTCCGCCTTGCGCCACAATTGATGATGCGCTCATGGGCGCTAACATCATGTTGGGCAACGGCGCGGCGTCAGTCTGGATCGTCGATGGCGACGGCAATTTGATTTTGCCTGCCGATCAAGTCACGCTTCGCCTAAATGCGCTCGACCCGGCCCTGAGTGTGGCGACTGTCGACAATAACGCCATCAGCAAGCCGGCAGCATCACTTCCGCTTCCGCGCTTACCATCCTGAGCACGCTCGATTTCCCCTGACATCATCTTGAGAAATAGGAGGCGTTAATTGTGCAACTATTCGTGTCCAATGTCTTGCCGTCAACGATGCAGTTATTCATGAAATGAGCGTCAAGGCGTGGCCCGTCGCCGGCACAGATAATCGTGAGTAATTTCCGACGCTGTCATCTCCCAAAGTTCCAATGATAGGAGATCTGATCAACGTTTTGAAGGAGTGCGCTTGCGAATCTTGCAGCTGAATTTTGCAAGGCATAAATTATCTGTGACAAAATAAGACTCAATTTTATTACGCAATACC
>JBAQGU010000495.1:0-6323 GCA_049287975.1 Roseiarcus sp. | reverse complement strand
GCGCCACCGGCCGCGCACCGTCCTGCGCGCGCCCTCGGCGCGCCGAGGCCGGAGGGCGAGAAGCCGCTCGCGTCTCCCGCCGTCCGTTTGCGCGCCAAGGAGGCGGGAGTCGACCTGCGCCAGGTTTCGGGAACCGGCCCCGCGGGGCGCATCAGCCATCAGGACCTCGAAGCGTTCCTCGCCCGCGGCTCGCAAATCGCGCCGACGACGGGGCTGAAGCCGAACAATTCGGTGAAGGACGTCAAGCTGGTCGGACTGCGCCGCAAGATCGCCGAGCGGATGGCGCTGGCGAACTCGCACATCCCGCACATCACCTACGTCGAGGAAGTCGACGTCGGCGCGCTCGAGGAGCTGCGAGCAGCCCTCAACAAGCAGAAGCGTCCGACCCAGCCGAAGCTGACGATTCTGCCGTTCCTGATGCGCGCGATGGTCAAGGCGATCGCCGATCAGCCGCATCTGAACGCTTTGTTCGACGACGAAACGGGGATCGTCCACCAACACGGCGGCGTTCACATCGGGATCGCCGCGCAGACAGCGACCGGGCTCGTCGTGCCCGTCGTCAGGCACGCGGAGGCGCGCGACCTCTGGGATTGCGGGGCCGAACTCGTCAGGCTCACGGATGTCGCGAGAACCGGAACGGCGACCCGTGACGAACTGTCGGGTTCCACCATCACGATCACATCGCTTGGCGCCATGGGCGGGGTAGCGTCGACGCCGGTCATCAACTATCCCGAGGTCGTCATTATCGGGGTCAACAAGATCATGACCCGTCCGGTCTGGGACGGCGCGGGCTTCATTCCCCGAAAGATGATGAACCTCAGCTCGAGCTTCGACCATCGCGTGGTCGACGGCTGGGACGCCGCGGTGTTCGTTCAGCGGATCAAGACCCTGCTGGAAACGCCGGCGATGATATTCGTCGAGGGATGAATGAAAGAAATATCCTGCAAACTCCTGGTCATCGGCGCGGGACCCGGCGGCTATGTCTGCGCCATCCGCGCGGGGCAACTGGGCGTCGACACGGTGATCGTCGAGGGGAATGCGCTCGGCGGGACGTGCCTCAACATCGGCTGCATCCCTTCCAAGGCGCTCATCCACGCGGCCGATGAATTTGCAAAAGTTTCGCGCATGGCGGCGGCCGAAAGCCCGCTCGGGATTTCGGTCGGCCGCCCGGAAATCGAGCTGGCGAAGACGGTCGCCTGGAAGGACGGAATCGTCGGGCGGCTGACGAGCGGCGTCTCGGGTCTGTTGAAGCGGAGCAAGGTCAAAATCGTCAAAGGCGTCGCCAAGTTCCGCGACGGCAAGACCGTCGCCGTGGAATCGGAGACGGGCACGCAGATCATCCGCGCCGAGGCCATCGTGATCGCGACTGGCTCGGCGCCCGTCGCATTGCCGGCGCTGCCGTTTGGCGGCGCGGTGATTTCCTCGACCGAGGCCCTGGCGCTCGGCGAGGTCCCCAGCAGGCTGGTCGTCGTCGGCGCAGGCTATATCGGCCTGGAATTGGGGACCGCCTTCGCCAAGATGGGCGCCGAGGTCGCCATTGTCGAAGCCGAGCCGACGATTCTCCCACAATACGACGCCGAGTTGACCCGCCCTGTCGCGAAGCGGCTCGACGCGCTCGGCATCAAGACGCTGGTCGGCGCCAAGGCGAAAGGGCTGACCGCGAAGGCGGACGCCTTGCTGGTGGAGACTTCGGGCCACCAGGAAGTTCGCCTCGCCGCGGACCGAATTCTCGTCACGGTCGGGCGTCGGCCGGTCGTCGACGGCTGGGGACGCGAGGAACTCGTGCTGGACATGGACGGGAAATTCCTGCGCATCGACGATGAATGCCGAACCTCAATGCGCGGGATCTACGCGATCGGCGACGTCACGGGCGAACCCATGCTCGCGCATCGCGCGATGGCGCAGGGCGAAATGGTCGCGGAAATCGTCGCGGGGAAGAGGCGAAGCTGGGACAAACGCGGCATTCCGGCCGTCTGCTTCACCGATCCCGAAATCGTCACGGTCGGCCTGTCGCCAGCCGAGGCGCGCCGCGCCGCGCCCGAAATCAAGGTCGGCCTGTTCCCGTTCACCGCCAATGGCCGCGCGATGACCAGACTCGGCGAGGACGGGTTCGTGCGCGTCGTCGCGCGCGCCGACAACCATCTCGTTCTCGGCGTGCAGGCCGTCGGCCAGGACGTGTCAGAACTTTCGACCGCGTTCGGGCTGGCTCTCGAAATGGGCGCCCGGCTCGAGGATGTCGCGGAGACGATCCACGCGCATCCCACCCTGGGCGAGGCCTTTAAGGAGGCGGCGCTCAGGGCCCTCGGACAAGCGCTGCATATTTGAGTTCCCACGTCATTGCGAGGAGCGAAGCGACGAAGCAATCCAGTAGCCGCGTGACGGCCCCTCTGGATTGCTTCGCTGCGCTCGCAATGACGATGTCACGCGATGGCGAGAATCTCGATCTCGTGGTCGCCCACCACCGCGAAATCGCCGACAGACTTGCCGATGAGCGCGCGAGCGACCGGGGAGACGTAGGAAATCGATCCGCTCCGTGGATCGCCCTCGTCTTCGCCGACAATGCGGAAGGTCTGCCGCCGACCATCGTCGCGCGCGAAGGTCACTCGAGTTCCAAAGGCGACCGCGCGCGGCGCCGGCGGCGGCGGAACGACCTGGGCGGTCTTCAGACGCTCCGTGAAATACCGTAAGTCTCGGGCGGACGTCGCGGCGGCGCGGCGACGTTCGCTCACGTCTTCGATTCCGTGCGCGGCCTCGTATGCCGCCTGGGCTTCCGCCACCGCAATCTCCAAGGCTTTCAGTCCCGAGGCCGTCACCAGATTGGGGTGAGGCGAAATGGGCCGATCGGGAAACTCGATCTCCGCCGCCGTTTCAGCGCTTTCTTCTCGGACAAAAGCTACGCTCATCGGTTTACTTTCTTCGTTGTCAAACCTGTGTAATGTAACCGCGCGCACGCGGGGTCGCCACGATGGCGCCCGCCGTAATCCTGGTCGCCCGAATAGCAGAGAAGTCAATCGCAATCGGAGCTTTGGATACCTTTGATGTGGACGCACCTGCAGAAAACAGCATGAGAGAGCTTGGAGTTTCAGGGACGCTGGGCGCCGCGTTGGTCGCTATCCTATCACGCCGGCCATTTCCCCGGCAGCCGACTCAGGATAGCCGATGTGGACGAACGGGTCGGCCGCGCGTACGGAAAACTCTAGCTAAACTCCGCGGCCGCCTCCATGGTTCCGAGAGTCCGCGGCAAGCGCGGAGAATGCACTCTACTGAACCGGCGAGAAGAATTCCGCACTGCCCGCTTCGATTCCGTCAGGCGATCTCTGCGCTTGTGGAACTCCGCCTACCGAACGCGCATTTCTGGGTTCGCGGGTTGTCGAGATGATGATTGGAGCGACGCCATGCCCTCGAAGATCGAGGACTATGCAATGTTGGGAGATTGCGAGACGAGCGCGTTGGTCGCGCGCAATGGCTCCGTGGATTGGCTATGCTGGCCTCGCTTCGATAGCAATGCCTGCTTTGCTGCGCTTCTCGGCGACCCGAAAAACGGCCGTTGGCTGATCGCGCCGGAGAAACCGAACCGAGAGACCGCTCGCCGATATCGCGAAAATACGCTGATCCTCGAGACGGAGATCGAAACCGAAGACGGCGCCGCGACTCTGATAGAGTTCATGCCGCCGCGCCGCACCACGTCCGATCTGGTGCGAATCGTCGTCGGGAGGCGCGGCGCCGTCGCGATGCGCACGGAACTGATCATCCGATTCGACTATGGATCTCTGGTCCCCTGGGTAACGACCCGCGAGGATGGAACTTTGTGCGCCATAGCGGGGCCGGATATGGTCGTCCTGCGTACGCCGGTTCCACTGCGCGGCGAGGATCGGAAAACCGTCGGCGAATTCGTTGTTTCCGCGGGCGAGGCAGTCCCGTTCGTTCTCACCTACGGCCAATCGCATCTGGAGATTCCTGCCCCAATCGATCCCATCGCAGCTCTTGCCGATACAGAAGCTTTTTGGACCGAATGGTCGAGCCAGTTTCACGGCGCCGGTGAATGGTCGGCGCCGGTGATTCGCTCGCTCATCACCCTGAAGGCTCTCACTTATCAACCTACCGGCGGAATCGTGGCCGCGCCTACGACGTCTGTGCCGGAAGAGCTCGGCGGGTCGCGTAATTGGGACTACCGGTTCTGCTGGCTGCGCGACTCGACTTTCACGCTTTTGGCGCTGATGAACAGCGGCTTCTATGGGGAAGCGAAAGAATGGCGGGCGTGGCTGGTTCGGGCCATGGCGGGGGATCCCTCGCAAATGCAGACCATGTACGGGCTGGCGGGGGAACGTCGGTTGACCGAGTGGGAAATCCCATGGCTCGACGGCTACGAAGGCGCCAAGCCGGTCCGCATCGGGAACGCCGCCTCCGAACAGCTGCAACTCGACATTTACGGCGAGATGATGGATGCGGGGCATCAGGCACGGGTCGGCAACATCGCGACAGATGAGTCGGGTTGGGCGCTACAGCTGGAGCTCTTGAAGCATTTGGAGACGATTTGGGACCAGCCGGATCGCGGCATTTGGGAAGTGCGAGGCGATCCGCGGCAGTTCACATATTCGAAGGTCATGGCCTGGGTAGCTTTCGATCGAGCTGTGAAGGCCATCGAACAGTTCAGTCTCGAGGGCCCTTTGGAAGAGTGGCTGGCGCTGCGCGCAAAAATCCATGACGAGGTCTGCCGAGAGGCGTTCAACTCGGAAATCGGCGCTTTCGTGCAGAGCTACCGTTCCAGCGAACTCGACGCCAGCGTCTTGCTCATGTCCCTTGTCGGATTCTTGCCCGCCGACGATCCACGGATTCGTGGCACGGTCGAGGCCATAGAGCGCAACCTCATGCAGGACGGCTTCGTCATGCGTTATGATACGGGCGCCCACCGCGACGGTTTGACGGGCGGCGAGGGCGCCTTTCTTCCGTGCAGCTTCTGGCTCGCTGATAATTTCGTGCTGCTGGGGCGTCGCGAAGATGCGCGCCGGCTGTTCGAGCGCCTGCTCGCGCTATGCAACGATGTCGGCCTGCTATCGGAGGAATACGATCCGCGCGCGCAAAGGCTGGTGGGGAATTTCCCTCAGGCTTTGTCCCATATTGCCCTCATCAACACCGCCTCCAATCTGAGCCGGACCAACAAGCCCGCGGAGCAACGATCGGGTAGCTCTGCGAATTGACGGAGCGTGTGGCCTATTTCCTTTCCCTTCGATACTCTGGGGAGATGCGTCGGCACCGCGGCCCGTCCTGCCCTCCACGGACTTGGGGACGGCGCCTTCGGTGACTACCCGCGGGTTTCGGTCCTTGGACGCGCGGATCAAGTGCGCGCATGAGGGAGCTCAAAGCTTACTGATAAGACCCCTCATTGTCGATTGCGGGTCGGCGCCAACGGGTGAGAAGCCATGCAATTCCATCTCGACGGGTTCAAAGCCGGCAATCCGGAAATCTCCGAGCCGGCCGAGCCGTACAATTTACCACAGTGCTCGGATGCGCTTCCCGAGGAAGTCGATGTTCTGATCGTCGGCTGCGGGCCGGCAGGTCTGACGTTGGCGGCGCAGCTGGCCGCCTTTCCCGACATCAACACCCGAATCGTCGAACAAAAATCCGGCCGACTGCTGCTCGGCCAGGCCGACGGCGTCGCTTGCCGTACGATGGAGATGTTCGAGGCGTTCGGCTTCAGCGAGCGCGTGCTGAAAGAGGCGTATTGGGTCAATGAGACCTCGTTCTGGAAGCCCGACGATATCAGGCGAGCCCATATCGTGCGCGGCGGCAAGATTCAGGACACCGAAGACGGGTTGTCCGAGATGCCGCACGTGGTCCTGAACCAGGCGCGGGTGCACGATTTCTATCTGGATGTCATGCGCAACTCGCCGACGCGGCTGGAGCCGGATTACTCGCGCCGATTGCTGGATCTCTGCATCGCCCCTGCCTCAGTCGACGGTGGACCGGACGCCGAGAACGGCGCTTCGGCCCACCCGGTGACCGTCAGGCTCGAGCGGCTCGATCCCCCGCACGAAGGGCGCCTGGAAACCGTGAAGGCTCGTTTCGTGGTCGGTTGCGACGGCGCGCGCAGCGCCGTGCGCAAGTCGCTCGGGCGGGCGCTGCACGGAGATTCGGCCAACCAGGCCTGGGGCGTGATGGATGTGCTCGCCATCACCGACTTTCCCGACATCCGCATAAAGACGGCGATCCAGTCGGCCAATGAAGGCAGCCTCCTGATCATTCCCCGGGAAGGCGGCTATCTCGTCCGCTTGTACATCGAGCTCGACAAGCTGAACGAGAACAAGAGGGTTTCGAGCCTGAAC
>JBAQGU010000494.1:0-5461 GCA_049287975.1 Roseiarcus sp. | reverse complement strand
GGCGCCGATTTCAGTTCTGCATCGAGCGATTTCAGCCGGTTAGGCGCCTTTTTCTGTCTAATTCCCGGCTATTATACAATATTACATAGCTATATATTGGAGATTATCATATGATTTCAAAGCGGTTAAGGTGATGCTACGAAATAAACGTGCCCGGAGTTTTCATTATCATTGCCGCGATCGAAGCTGACGGCTGGCTGGAAGTCGATCACAAGCGTACTCAGTGCAGTTCAAACACCCGGCCAAGCGCGGTCGGTTATCGTCCCGCATCCGAGGCGAAGCGTCCCTCTGGGAACGCTACGAAGTATCGAAAGACCGGGTGGGATCAAACTGAAGTGAGCGCCATGCGCCAATACATAGCCCTCATCCACAAAGACGCCGACAGTGATTTCGGCGTGTCGTTTCCCGGCTTGCCCGGATGCGTCACTGCCGGCGCGACGCTCGACAAGGCGCGCGACATGGCTGTGGAGGCTCTCGCATTTCATATCGAAGGCCTCGAGCAGGACGGCGAGGCCATCCCCGAGCCGTCGTCGCTCGAGGCCGTGATGGCCGACCCCGACAATCGCGACGCCGTCGCCATCCTCGTGCGGACGCCTGACCGCCCCATCAAATCCGTGCGGATCAACATCACTTTGTCCGCGGATGTGCTGAGCGAAGTCGATCGCTACGCCGAAGCCCACGGCCTCACCCGATCCGGCTTCCTCGCCAGGGCCGCGAAACGGGAGATGGCGGGATGAGAGGCCAAGCAGATAGCCGTGCTCGCTGAGCGCGGCCGTCGTAGAGCGCCTCATTTTCCGAGTTTCAACCAAGCTGGACCTGCGCGGTCGGCGACCGCGTCTACAACAGCGCCCGTGAAGCCGCCGCAACCCCGGCTTCGCTCGCCGCTTTCACTTCGTTCAGACGGCCGGTGCGTACATCGTAAACGTAGCCGTAGATGGGGATCGACTTGGGCACGAGCGGTTGTTCACGGATGCGTCGTACGTCCTGGGTGACACTCGTCTCCTGGCTCTTGATCGTGTGCCATGACCTCGCTTGAATTTGTGGCCACCGTCGGATCGCCAAACGGATAACGATAATAAATCAGCGAAGATTGGCTGGGGCCCGCCCCCAAGGAAAGCGAGGCACAGGTATCAAAGCCGCCTTGTCATTGAAGTGGCGCGTCTCAGTCGTGGACCCAGTCACCCCGCCGCCCGCCTCAACCAAGGCCGCGTCCCCGCCGGCTGCTCTCCCGGCGCCAATCCCGGCTGGTACGCCAGCACGAGATGCGGCAGCCGACCCTCTTCGAGCGCGCGTAGCGTAGGCGCATTCACGATTTCGAACGAGGTGAAGCCGCAACGCAGCATCAGCGGCAACTCATCGAGCAACACGTCGCCCACCGCGCGCAGGTCGCCCTTGAAACCATGGCGCTCGCGCAGCAGGATCGCGTAGGAAAACGCGCGTCCATCCGCGAATTTATCGAAGCGCAGCGCGACCAGCGGGCGATCGGCGACTTCGGCCAGATGTTCCAGCGCGTCCTTGCCGGCGACGATCTCGACGCCGACAGAGTCCGCGCGGTCCGCGAGCGCTTCGCGCTCCTGCCGCCAGCGCGCCAGTGAAACCAGGATCGCTCCCGACGACGGCGCCGGCGCGTCGTCGACGAGCGTCGTCCAGGAATTTTCGGCGAAGGCGCCGGCGCGCCAGAGAGCCATCAGATGTTCACTCCCGCGTCGAGCGCGCCCATATGAATGCCGCATTCGGTTTTGCCGCGGCCGCGCCAGCGGCCGGCGCGCTCGTCCTCCCCCGGCTTGACCATGCTGGTGCAGGGCAGGCAGCCGATCGAGGGAAAGCCCTTGGCGACGAGTGGGTGCGGCGGCAGACCCGCCTGTTTGATATAGTCGAGGATTTCGCGGGCGCTCCAACCGACGAGCGGGTTCACCTTGACGCGCTCGCCCTCGGCCTCGAACAGCGGGGTGCGCGCGCGTTCGAGACTCTGGAACCCCTTGCGGCCGGTGATCCAGGCTTCGTAGGGACGCAACGCTTCGCCGAGCGGAAGAACCTTGCGGATTTCACAGCAACGGTCGGGATCGGAAGCGAACAGGAAATTTTCCGGATCCTCGGCGCGCAACGTTTCCGCATCCGGCTCGGCGGCGACGATGTTTTGCAGGCCGAGACTCTCGACCAGGCGGTCGCGATAGGCGAGCGTCTCCGGGAAGTGCTGCCCGGTATCGACGAAGACCACCGGCGTCTTCTTGTCGATGCCTGATATCATATGCAGCAACACGGCCGAATCCGCGCCGAAGCTGGAGACCAGCGCTATGCGGTCGGGAAACAAATCCTCGATCGCCAGCCGCAGAAGCGAACTCGCCTTCACGCGCGCGAATTTGCCTTCCAGCCGCGAGGCGGCGATCGCGTCGCCGAACAGCTTGACGTCGTGCGCGCTCATCAGATGTCCGATCCGGCGCTGCGGTCGTAGAGCGCCTCCTTGAAGGGGGCCATGCCGACCCGACGAAAGGTGTGGAGGAACGCTTCCTCCGGCCCCGTCCTCTGCGTCATGTAGGTCTCGACCACGGTCTCGACGGCGTCGACGACCTTCTCGTAGCTGAAGCCCGGGCCGGTGATCTGACCGATCGACGCGGTCTCGTCCCCCGAGCCGCCGAGCGTGATCTGATAGGTCTCCTCGCCCGCGCGCTCGAGGCCGAGAATGCCGATGTGGCCGACATGATGATGGCCGCAGGCGTTGATGCAGCCCGAGATTTTGATCTTGAGCGGCCCGACGTTGCGTGCGCGGACGCCGTCGCCGAAGCGCTCGGAGATCCGCTGCGCGATCGGGATCGAGCGCGCGGTCGCGAGCGCGCAATAATCGAGGCCGGGGCAGGCGATGATGTCGCTGACGAGGCCCGCATTCGGCGTCGACAGCCCCACCGAAGCGAGCCGGTCGTAGACCGCGGGAAGATCGTCGAGCGCGACATGCGGCAGGATGAGGTTCTGCTCGTGCGAAACCCGGAGCTCGTCGCTCGAATAGTCCTCGGCCAGATCCGCGACCGCGTCCATCTGATCGGCGCTCGCATCCCCGGGCACGCCGCCGATCGGCTTCAGCGAAGCGGTGACGACGACGTAGCCGGTGACCTTGTGCGGCATCGCGTTCGACTGGACGAAATCGGCGAATTTCGCGTCCTTGCCGCGGCGCCGCTGAACCCGCGCGCTCACGGACTCGCGCGCCGGCAGGGGAGGGGCGGCGAAGTAAGCTTTGATGCGCGCGATCTCCGCGTCCGGCAGCTCGAGGCCGGTGTGGTCGCTCGCCGCGAATTCCCCCTCGACCGCCGAGCGCAGACCCTCGAGCCCTTTTTCATGCAGCAGGATCTTGATGCGCGCCTTGAACTTGTTGTCGCGCCGGCCCTCGAGATTGTAGACGCGCAGGATCGCGTCGCAATAGGCGAGGAGATCGCGTTCGGGCAGGAATTCGCGCACCTTCTTGCCGACGAACGGCGTGCGTCCGAGGCCGCCGCCGACATAGACGGTGAAGCCGAGCGCGCCCGAGGCGTCGCGCACGATCTGCAAGCCGATGTCGTGCGCCTGGATCGCGGCGCGATCGTGCGGGCCGCCGTTGACGGCGATCTTGAACTTGCGGGGCAGGAACGAGAACTCGGGATGCTGCGACGACCATTGCCTCAAGATCTCGGCGTAAGGGCGCGGATCGGCGATCTCGTCGGCCGCGACCCCGGCGAAATGATCGGCGGTGACGTTCCGGATGCAATTGCCCGAAGTCTGGATCGCGTGCATCTCGACGCTGGCGAGCTCGGCCAGTATGTCGGGCGTATCCTTCAGCGCGGGCCAGTTGTACTGCAGGTTCTGCCGGGTGGTGAAATGGCCATAGCCGCGATCGTATTTGCGCGCGATCTCGGCGAGCTTCCGCAATTGCTGCGAATTGAGCGTGCCATAGGGGATGGCGACCCGCAGCATATAGGCGTGCAGTTGCAGATAGAGCCCGTTCATCAGGCGATGCGGCCGGAATTGCTCCTCTGTCAGTTCGCCCGAAACGCGGCGCGCGACTTGGCCGCGGAACTGATCGACGCGTGCGGAGACGAAAGCGGCGTCGAATTCGTCATAGCGATACATGGGAGATCTCCACGGAGGCGTGCTGCACGATGGAGGGCGCCTGACCATGGGCCTGCTTGCCCAGGTCGCGCCGAATCGTGGGTCCGGAGGCGCGGATCGCCTCCCGCAGCGCCTTGGGAACGAAGTGCCCGTTCCGGCGTTCGATTTCGATCGCGTAAGGGCCGACGACCTCGCAGCCGGCTTCCGACTGTTCTGCGCGCGCCAGCGCGGCCGCCTTCGCGCCCTCGTCGGAAAACACCGCCCCGCGGTGGAAGTCCTCGCTCCAGCCGCTGTCGGCGTCCTGAAAGACGACGATTCCATCGCTGAGACGATTGGCGGTGATCATCGCGTCCATGAGCGTGCTTTCGTTTTGGTCCCGCTGCTTCGGCCGTCCGCGCATCAAGTTAGGAGACCGACGCCTGTTCTTTAAGTAGCCGGTAGCATAATAACGTTCAAAATCTATAGGAAATTTTATATATCCAACTATTAATGTGGATACGATTGATAGAGTTGGCTCGCCCGCCGACCCTCGTGCGGCGCCACGTTTGGAGACGTGCCGAACAGCTATTCGTTCAATCCGTGAGTCCCTGGCTCGCGTGATGCATTCCAGAACCGCAGAATCCGAACTTCCTTAATATCTTCGTCTACTTTGTAAATTATCCAAAATGCGGTACGCCGAGAAACGGTGAAAAGGAATGCCTTGTATGGCGCGCCCAATTCGGTAAAAAATGAAAAGGAATGCGGCGAGACGGCGATCGTTCGTTCGATCGCGTCATAAAAAGCTTCAACATATTTTCGGGCGGTGCTTTCGCTGTAACGCCGGAGGTATTCGTAGAAGCTATCTACATCGCGCTGCGCGCGATCGCTTATCACTACGCGATATGACATTCCGTTTAGGAGCGGCCGGAATAGATATTCTCAAACCGGCGGCGTTGGTCCTCGCGGTCATAGACGACACACTTTCCCGCCTCGATGAGGGTCTCAGCTGCCCTCAACTCCGCCAGCAAGTTTTCCCGCTCCTCAGGCGAGAGCGCTGCGACTTCTTCCAACGCGACGGAAGGAACCACATACGTCTCCTGGCCGCGAGTCGCCGATTTGATCGTCGTCTCCATAGCCCAACGTAGCACATTACCCCCAATGTTGGAATGAGAATCGGTCCTTTGCGAACCAGCCATCGGTTCCCGGCCGGGAGGAGCCTTCCGAAGGGCCTCGCGAAACCGTGACAACTCGCCTCGCCCCCTCCGCCGCAGTCTTGCTTCGGCCCCATTTCTGGGGGCAAAGCCTTTTGAAATTTCACCTTTTGCGCAAGATGCGCTGGACGAAGCGGGCATTGCCCCAAGGATATCTTCGAACGTGCAATATGTTTCGACGCGCGGCCAGGCGCCGG
>JBAQGU010000493.1:0-2398 GCA_049287975.1 Roseiarcus sp. | reverse complement strand
CGCAAGCCGCGTCCGGGCGAGAACAGCGACAGCGCCTCGAGCAAATTCGTCTTGCCCGCCCCGTTCTCTCCGAGGAACGCGATCAGCGGTCCCTCGAAGGCCACGTCGAGCCGGGCGTAGGAGCGGAAATCGCCGAGCATCAGCCGTCGCACCAGGGGTCGACGGCGCGCCGCGGGAGGGTTTGAGGGGCTCGACATGCGCCGCGCATGTGCCATGTCCCTCGTCGGAGCGGAAGAGCCGCCGCGGCTCTCCCCTCCCCGTAAGGACGGGAAGGGGAATTTGGGGTTGTCGTGCGCTTCGATTCTGTCGCATGGTGCGGCGGCTGACAGCTGAGAGGCATGCGCGTGGCTTTCGAAGTTTTGATGCTCTCCGAGGGCATGAAGGTAATAGGCGAGAGGATCGAATCGCGAGCGATCCTGCATCGACTCTGGCTCGAACCCGACATTGAAGCGGCTCTGGCGCGGATCGCGCCGAACATCCGCGCCATCGCCGCGACGTGGCACTCCCCCAAGATCGAGGCGAACCTGATGGCGCGATTGCCACGGCTGGAAATCGTCCCCAGCTTCGGCGTCGGCTACGATCACGTCGACACTAGGTGGGCCGTTGAGCACGGCGTCGTCGTCACCCACACGCCCGGCGTGCTCGATGCCGAAACGGCCGACACCGCGATGTCGCTGACGCTGATGGCGGTGCGGCGGTATCCAGCAGCCGAGCGTTATCTGCGGGCCGGCCACTGGCCGAAGGCGCCGTTTCCGCTGTCGGCCTCGCTGCGCGGCCGCACGATGGGCATCCTCGGCCTCGGGCGGATCGGCAAAGAGATCGCCAAGCGGGCGAGGGCGTTTGGCGTCGACGTCGTCTATCACGGCCGCAAGCCGCAGGACGATGCGCCGTATCTCTACTATCCCACGCTGCTGGGGATGGCGAAAGCCTGCGACATTCTCATGGTCTCCGCGCCGGGCGGCGCCGGGACGCGGAAGATCGTCGACCGCGAGGTTCTCGAGGCGCTGGGTCCGAACGGGGTGCTCGTGAATATCGCGCGCGGTTCGCTGGTCGACGACGCCGCGCTGATCGAGGCGCTCGCCTCGGGCAAGATCCTCGCCGCCGGGCTGGACGTCTACGAAAACGAGCCGCAGGTTCCCGAGGCCCTGCTGACGCTCGACAACGCGGTGCTGCTGCCGCACGTCGGCTCGGCTTCCGAGCCGACCAGGCTCGCCATGGCCAACCTCGTCGTCGACAATCTGTTTTCCTGGATGGACGGCAAGGGGCCGATGACGCCGGTCCCGGAGACCCCGTGGCCGCGGTGATGTAGCCGCGCTCGCCGAGCGCGGCTGTCGTAGAGCGCCTCACTTTCCTAGCAGCAACCAAGCGGAACCCGCGCGGTCGGCGACCGCGCCTACAGGGGCGCCGGGCGAAAGCGGCGGAACAGAGGCGCCCTCCAAACCTTTTCTCCAAGCTTTTCCAAAACTCAGCTGTTTCTCTCCAAGGATTTCCAAAGAAAGCTTTGGCGGTTTTGTGGGATTTCAATGGGTTACAAGGAAAAAAAATCCAAAGTGTCCGCCTCCAAATTTTTTCGTCGCGCCCGTCTCGTTGTGGACGCACCTCCGGCGCCATAGCGCCGCATTCCGTCGACTCGCGCCGCCAGGGGTCGAGCGCTTGGCCGGGGATCGAGAGCGTTTACGTCGCACGGTGGCGGAGGGCGGGTTCATCGTGGAGCATCAGTCCCGTTCGAGAGAAATTTGAACCTAGCATGAGTTCCGCTTACCGGAAAGCAAAAGTCAATCTTTCTGACAAACACGAATCATGCTACCGCGTTTCGGGGCCTCGACAATGGGCGTCCCTACCGCGATCCGTAGTCCGCACCGTAATCCCGTAATCCGCCCGCTTAATCCGCAAGGCTCATGGGAATCTCCCGCGAAAGAAAGTCGCTTCGCGTGCAAAATTTCCCCCACGGTTTAGCGGAGCGAAAGGTCGGTTGCACTCATTAGCGTATTGAGATGTAGGCATAATTCCTCCTTCGGGTTGCAGGGGAACCCGCCGAAGGACAGAGACGATTTAGACAAAGCTTCACCGTTGCCAAAAAAGGCTCGCAACGATTCAGATTTTCAGGGAATATCAGGTTGTCGAGACCTTGATATTTCCCCGCTTGTCGGGGTACCGAATCCGCCCCCGTGGCGGGTTTTGTGTTTCTGGGCTTCGCTTCTCCGTGAAAAAAAGAGAATTACGCCTCGCGACTCGCGCCGCGTAACCTCGGATTCTGACGTGATTATTGATTCGTGACTGGGGCGAAAACCGAGGCACGACTTTTCGCGTTATGGGATGAAAGCCGAAGGCGGAGTACCTGTCACTCACTCACGCGCTGGACTGCGCCCTTCGGCTGAGACACGACTAATTCTGTGAC
>JBAQGU010000492.1:0-3820 GCA_049287975.1 Roseiarcus sp. | reverse complement strand
CGGAATCGCGGCCCGACGCCGATTTCGTCGTCGTCTCCAATCCGGAGTTCCTCCGGGAGGGCGCGGCGATCAGCGATTTCAAACGTCCGGACCGGATCGTCGTGGGCACGACGGACGAGCGGGCCCGCGCGGTCATGAGCGAGATCTATCGGCCGTTGAACCTCAACCAACCACCCCTGTTCTTCGTCGATCGGCGCACGTCCGAACTCGTCAAATACGCCGCCAACGCCTTTCTGGCGACCAAGATCACCTTCATCAACGAAATCGCCGACCTTTGCGAAAAAGTGGGCGCCAATGTGCAGGACGTCGCGCGCGGCATCGGCCTGGACAACAGGATTGGGTCCAAGTTCCTGCATGCCGGCCCGGGCTATGGCGGCTCTTGTTTTCCCAAGGACACGCTCGCGCTCGTCAAGACCGGGCAGGACGCCGATTCGCCGCTGCGCATCATCGAGACGGTCGCCGCCGTGAACGAACAGCGCAAGCGCGGCATGGCGAAGAAAGTGATCGCCGCCTGTGGCGGGTCGGTCCGCGGCAAGACGATCGCATTGCTCGGCCTCGCTTTCAAGCCCAACACCGACGACATGCGCGACGCACCCTCGCTCGCCATCGTGACCGCGCTCGAGGACGCCGGCGCGAAAGTGCGCGCCCATGATCCCGCCGGCATGGATCAGGCGCGCGCGCAATTGCCCGATGTGACGCTCTGCGCGGACCCCTACGAGTGCGCGCGCGGCGCCGAGGCGCTGGTGATCGTGACCGAATGGGATGCGTTCCGGGCGCTCGATTTCAAGCGGCTGGCCGAGCTGATGGCCTCGCCCTCGATCGTCGACCTGCGAAACGTCTATCGGCCGGAAGACGTGCGCCGTCGCGGGTTTCGCTATGTGGGCGTCGGGACCTCATGAAATCCCCCTCTTCGCACATGCGGGAAGAGGGCTCGAAGAGGGCCGCCACAAAGAATATGCTGTGAGAGGACCCTCATCCGTCCTACGGAACTCGCTATGACGACACGGATATCTCTTTCCACAAAACAGAATGCGTGCTAGGTTCAAAATTCTCTCGATCCGGATCGCTGCTCCGCCATGAACGCGCCCCCTGCCCTACTTCACCGTAAGCCCACGCGAGGCGCCGTCCGGCCTCGGACCCCTGCGGCGCGAGGCGGCGGAATGTGGTTCGGCGGCGGCCGGAAGGGGGCCGGAAGCGGGCGGCGGGCGACAAAAGATTTGGAGGAGTACACACCTTACGGTTTTGGAGGCTTGCAACCCCCTGAAATCCCAAAAAACGGCCAAAGATATCTTTGGAAGAGCTTGGACAAAAACAGCCTAGATTTGGAAAAGCTTGCGGAAACGCGTGGGAGGCCGCCCTCATTCCGCCGCCTTTGCTCGGCCGCCGCGACGAAGGCGTTACTCCATCGCTGCGGCCTTCAGAATGCACACCATCGTCGCGTGCGCGGGCACCGAGCCAGGTTGCGAATCCGGTGCGGCCGGTCGCAGCGATAGCGCAAGGTTTCCCAGGCGCGCGGGGTCTGGCCGAAATCGCCGACACCTTCGCCCGCAAGAGCGGGAGAAGGGATCCTAGCCGGTGGGTTGACGCGCCGGCCGCGGCAGCGAATCCGGCGGGTCGATCTTCACGCGCTTCTTGGGCGCGGCCGATTGCAGCGTCCGCCAAGTATCGTTCTGCGCGATCATCGCGCGAATTGCCTGGACGTTCGCAGTGGCGGCCTGCGCCGACATGTCCTTACTGCTGACCTCCTCGGCCTCCGCGAACTTGCCGTCGAGCGCGAGCACCAGCGCGAGATTTTGCCGCACCCGCGTGTCGGCGCGCGGGCTCGCCGCCGCTTGGCGCAGGGCGTCTTCGGCGAGATCCAGCTGCTTGGTCAGGGCGTAGGAAAGCCCGAGATTGCTGAGCACGGTCGGGTCGCCCGGCGAGATCTTGAGAGCCTCTCGGTAGAACCTTTGCGCGCCTGTGTGATCGTCAAGGCGGTCGTCGACCGTGCCCTGGACCGACAGGATCGTCCAATCCGGACGTTCGGCGAGGTAGGCGCGGGTGAGCACATCCTTGGCTTGCAGGTATTCCCCGTTGTCGGCGAGCGCTTTACCATAGGCGCCGAGCACTTCGAAATCCTTCGGCGCCTTCACCGCTGCCGCCTGCATGACCGCCGCCGCCTCGGTGTAGCGGGTCAGGGCGCGCAACGCTCGCGCATAATTGATCGAGGCGACTTTCTCGCCCGGGTTCTTGTCATAGGTCTTGCCCCAACGGTCGGCGTAGGCTCGGAGCGAGGCCTCGTCGGTCGGCAACTGCTGGTTCGCGCCTCCGATCGATCCCGTGACATCGCCGAAATTTTGGCATCCGCCCAGCGGCGCGGCGGCCAACGCCAGCGCTAGCCAGCTTGCCCAAAGGCGGGAAAACCGGGCTCGAGAGGAAACGAGGCTGCGGCGCGGTGAAGGCATGAGAGGGGCCTGTTCGATCATAGGCGAGACGCAGCAATAATTCGTTAACGCTAACGATGTGTTAACGCGCGACCCGAGCGGCGCCTTGCGTGTCGGCTTTGCGCCTTCGTTCGCGATCTATCAGCTCGCGGGTATTCGTCATGGCCGCGAACAAATCTCACTCGGCCGGGGACGAGGCGGGCACGCGTGCCTGCGCCGTCGCGGGCTGCGCCACGAGCCATGCGATACCCCTGTGCACGATGGCCGCGGCGAGTGCGCCGACAATCCGGGCTGTGACATAAAGCCAAGCATTGCTGAGATCGCCCGTCGCGATCATTCGGCCGAGCGCCCGCGCCGGGTTGATGGGGCGCCAGTGAGGGCCCGCCCATCATGATGTTGAGGGTCAGGGTCATGCCGATCGCCAGCGGGCGCGAGGTTGCCAGCGCGGCCCGCGACCGCAGTGGCGAGCACGACGGTGACCAGAAAAAAGGCGAGCACCGCCTCGATCACGAAGCCGACCGCGGGCGTGATCGTGACGGTTGTGTGGCCCAGAGCGAGGTCGTGCGCGAGCGCCGGCGTGCCGAGGCCTGTGGCCGTACCGCCGAGAACAGCCGCTAACAAAAGAGCGCCGATGACACCGCCGACGAGTTGGCTGATGATATAGCCGATCGCCTCGCCAGCGCGCATGGCGCCGGCCGCGAGCACGCCGATCGTGACCGCGGGGTTGAAATGGCCCCCCGATACCGCGCCATAGGCGAAGACGAAGACCATGATGGTCAAGCCACGGGCGAAGGCAATTGCGGCGATACCGGGCAAGCCGACCCCCTGGCCGACAATGGCGCCGGCGCCGGCGCCGATGAACACAAATGCGAAGGTGCCAATCAACTCCGCAACGAGCTTGGGTGCAATCGGGTTGAGCATCCTGATCTCCAGTGACGAATTTCCGTCGAGGTTGCGCCGGACGAGGGCACGGATCTGCGCCTCTCCGACCAACGGCTGGATGCGGCCGTCGGTCGGTCGAGGGGAGATTACGTCACTCGGCGGCGTGGCTGAGCGCCAGGCGAAGGGCCGTGGCGACGCCTGCGCCATAGGCGGGATCGGCCTTGGCACAGTTGCCGATGTGGCGCCGCTTGACCTCGAGCCGCGCGTCGCCCATGGCGCGGGCGGTGTCTCGAACAGAGCCCGCTTCTGGGGGGCGCTCATCTTCCGGAACAGATTGCCGGGCTGCTCATAGTGATCGTCGTCTACGCGATGGTCCCAATAGGTGGCGTCGCCCTCGATCGGCTGCGTCGGCCTAGTAAATATCCCCCGGCAAAGCCGGGGGCTTTAAGGTTTTAGCCGCTCAAAGCGGCTGTGCCGTCGCTGACGCGACTGTTGGGATTGTGGCCGCTCAAGGG
>JBAQGU010000491.1:0-2353 GCA_049287975.1 Roseiarcus sp. | reverse complement strand
TGATCCCTGCTTTCACCACGCGCAGCTATACCGAAAGCTTCGAGGGCTGCCTGACGGACCTTCCCGATCTGTGCACGATGCTCGCGACCTATCTCTCGACCGCGAAATTCTGCCTGATCGTATGGGCGCTGACTCTCGCGATCGGCTTCACCGTCGCGTATTTTCTCGCCTTCTACGTCCGCAGCGCGACGACGCAGATGGTGCTGTTTCTCGTCTGCACGATCCCGTTCTGGACTTCGAACGTCATCCGCATGATCTCCTGGATCCCGCTGCTCGGTCGCAACGGGCTCGTCAATCAGCTGTTGATGGGCGCGCATCTGGTGCACGCGCCGGTAGAATGGCTGCTTTATTCGCAATTCTCCGTCGCGCTCGCGTTCGTGCATCTCTTCACGTTCTTCATGGTGGCGCCGATCTTCAATTCGATGATGCGAATCGATCGGCGTCTGATCGAGGCCGCATACGACTCCGGGGCCAGCGCCTGGCAGATGCTGACCAACGTGATCATGCCGCTCAGCAAACCCGGGATCGCGATCGGCTCGATCTTCGTCGTGACCATCGTGATGGGCGACTATATCACATTCAGCGTGATGGGCGGCGGACAGATCGCATCGGCCGGCAAGATCATCGCGACCCGCCTCAACGCCCTGCAGTTTCCCCCCGCCGCGGCGAGCGCCGTCATCCTGCTCTGTGCGACGATGGTGATCATCAGCGTGCTGAACCGGATCGTCGACATACGCAAGGAACTGTGATGAACGAGGGACGCCCGCTCGCCTTCTACGCGCTCGCCGCCTTCTTCGCGCTGTTCGTGCTGTTCCTTTACGGCCCGATGATCGTGATCTTCATCCTTTCGTTCCAGGGCCCGACCGGCGGCCTCACGTTCCCGATGAACGGAGTGTCGCTGCACTGGTTCTACCGTCTCTGGGAGGGCGGCGGCATCGTCGACATCGCTGGCGCCTTCAGGCGTTCGCTGGCGCTCGGCCTCGTCGTGATGGCGCTGACGGTTCTGCTGTCGCTGATGGCGGGTCTGGCGTTCCGCAAGAAATTCGGCGGCTCGGACGCCCTGTTCTATGTGGCGGTCGCAAGTCTGATCGTGCCCTCGATCGTGACGTCGCTGGGTATCGCGATCGAGTTTCACGTGCTCGACGACCTGGTCAAGAACTACGCGCCGTCCTGGATCGCCGACACCTACACGACCAGCATGGGTCAGTTCACGTCCGGTCTCGGCGCCCATCTGACGTGGACGCTGCCGTTCGGCCTGCTGGTGATGTTCGCGATCTTCAATCGCTTCGACGCTCGTTATGAGGAGGCCGCGCGCGATCAGGGCGCCACACCTTGGCAGACCCTGCGGTACGTCGTGTTGCCGATCGTCGCGCCCTCGATCGTCGGCGTCGGCCTGTTCGGCTTCACGCTGTCCTGGGATGAGATCGCGCGTTCCAGCCAGACCATGGGCGAGCATAACACGCTGCCGATGGAGCTGCAGGCCTTGACGACGACGGTGACCAATCCCGACATTTACGCGCTGGGCACGTCGACGACGGCGGTCTCGTTCGCGGTGATCGCGATCGCGCTGTTCTCGATCTCGGTCCTGAACGCGCGCCAGGCGCGGCAGGGCTCGGACGCCGGCCAGGCCTGAGCGGATGAAGCTGCTCGTCGTCAATCCGAATACGTCGGCGAGCATGACCGCGCGCATCGGCGCCCCCGCCGCGGCGGGGAACCGAGATCGTCGCGGTCAATCCCGAGAGCGGTCCCGCCTCGATCGAGGGTTCTTTCGACGAAGCCTTCGCCGTGCCCAACGACACTGGCGTTGCGAGCCCGCTGCCGGCCGTTGGAGCCGCGCACGGGCTGGAACGGGCGCATAGACCCGTCACCTCGTCGAGCCGTCGCGCCGCCCCGCGCTCGGGAATGTAAAACCATGGGCCATGGAGTCGAGATTGGTGAGCTGCGCTCGAAACATGGCGGCGAGTTCCTGGCGCCACAGCGACTTGTGGCGAGCATCCCCGGCCTCGCGGTTTCTGAGAGTTCCTTCCATGGGGGCGCTTTCGGCGATGGCGGCGCCGGTCAGCGCTGATGATTTTGCGGTCATGCTGGCCTCCTTCCGGATCGCGACTTCGGATGCGGGAGAGATTTCGCTCTCCCTCTCCGACGTTTTCGTAACGTTGATGCAACAGACCGCAGCGCGGCCGTGGTATAGTCGTGGTACAACAGCGCCAGAACTTTTCACCTCTCTCGCTATTCGTGGCCCGCTAATGGGCGAAAACCCGCGAAGTGGCAACGGACTAGCCGGTTGACGCCCTCCCAATTGCTGGGAAGCTTTCGCTTCACTGAGCTGCGATCGATATATCGGCATTTCGAC
>JBAQGU010000490.1:0-5589 GCA_049287975.1 Roseiarcus sp. | reverse complement strand
GGCGCCGCAGACCGCGCTGGCGGCGCCCGCGAGCGCGCCGAAGGCGTCGCCGAGCCTGAACAGCCTCGCGAACAGAAGCCCCGCCGCCAGGGTCGCGATCATGGTCAGGATCACCATCGCCGCCGAGGCGAGGCCGAGGCCGCGGATATCGGCGAAAGCGATGTTCAGTCCGAACAGAGCGATCGCCCAGCGCAGCACTTTCTTGATCGCGAAGCTCGATCCCGGCGTGAATTGCGGCCGCGCGGCCACTCCGTGGAGCGCGATGCCGATCAGCAGCGCAATAACCGGCGGCGCGATCGCCACCGGACGCCCGAGCCAAAGCTGCGAGAGGCTCGCCTCCCATCCGCCCACGCGATCGGCCGAGAACGCAACCGCCGCCGCCAGCAGCAATCCGGGCGCGAGCGACAGAACGAGCGCTCCGAGACGAGGCGCGGGAGTCGCGGCCGTGCTGGGGTCCATGGGTTGGTCTCGACTCCGGGCGCGACGCTCGAGTGGGAAGGGCGCCGACGCGGCGTGAGATCGGATTGCCTGAATTCGCGACGCCGGTCGACTTGAATTTTCGCGGCGGAAGTCTCGGTAGGTTCAGGCGACCGGAATAATGCTTCAATCCGAGGCCCAGGTTCCGCGTTTCGTTGTGTGGCTGATCCCTGCTAACAGCGAAAAAAACAGCGAATTTCTCCGATTCAGCCGTTTTTAACGAAGATCCGTCTCGAAATACTCTGCAAAGTCAGCGGTTTGCGCGACGAGTTCCCTGCGCGACAGAACAGGGAATCAATTCGCGACAACAGGGAAACAATTCCGAGCTATCAGGCTGGAACAGGGAAAATCGATCCGCTCGCCGCGATGGAGCACTTACTTGTGCATTGTCGCCTTAGTCGAAGCACGGACTCGATGGCCCGGGGTATTTTAACATATGCAGATTGTCTGTACCGTTTATTTACGTTGCAATTTCAGATTAACTGCTATATTACACCTATAGGATGGTTGGCCCGAGGAGTCCGCGCGATGGACAGTGAAATTCGGTTCGAAGGCGGAGTTTCGATGAGGACACCGAAAGCCTCGCCGCTCCGGCCGTTGGGACTCGCGCGCGAACTGGCCGAGCAGGTGGAAATCTTCGCCGATGAACCCTCGCAGTCGGTGATGTATTCCGATCTCTACGATCACTGGCGCAGCGGCGTGCGGAACCTCCGCCGCCTGCTGCCGATCCGGACCGCGCGCGCACCGCGCTGACGCGCGGCCCGACCGAAAACGTCGCCGCAAAGCTTGGCGCAAGTCCCGAAGCTCGACGCTCTGATTGGTTGAACACGCGACGGCTAGGGGTGCGGCGATGCGCCCACGAAGCTCGAGCAGGTCAGGCCAATAGTCGCCTTTTCCTGATTCCAGACTGATTGAATGATCAAGTAATCAGTACCAGCGCGCCCGTCGTTTTACGGCCCTCCAGGTCTGAGTGTGCGGCGCGGGCGTCGACGAGCGCATAGCGTCTCGGCGCTTCGGGAACCAATAGCCCTGATTGCAGCGCGGTGAAGAGCCGATCGGTTTGCAATCTCAGCTTCCCCGCAGTGTCCGTGTAGTGCCCATAGTTTGGGCGCGACAAAGTAACAGAACGATTTGAAAGCTTGTCGATGGAGTAAGCGCCAACGTCTCCGGACGCCTGCCCAAAGCTCACGAGATGGCCGCGAACGGCCAGAGCACGGATCGAGCCCTCGAACGTATCCTTCCCAACGGCGTCGTACACCACCTGAGCACCCGTTCCATCGGTCAAGCCCATCACTGCATCGGCGAAATCCTCTCGGGAAGCGATGATTACGTGATCGCATCCGATGCGCTTGGCCTGTTCTGACTTCACCTTGCTCGAAGTGACGCCGATAACGGTTGCGCCAAGCGACTTTGCCCAGCGGCATAGAAGTTGGCCGACGCCGCCCGCCGCCGCATGGACCAAAACGATGTCGCCGCGTTTCACCGTGAAAACGTCATGCAACAGGAAACCTGCGGTCATGCCCTTCAGCAACAAGGAGGCGGCGGCCTCGTCGCTCAGAAATCGTGGAAGCTGAATGAGAAGATCGGACCGCATCGTCCGAATCGCCGTATACGCGCCCGGCGGGGCGCAAGCGTAGCCGACGCGATCGCCGGGTCTCACGTTCGATACCCCCGGCCCGACGCTCTCGACAAGGCCGGCGGCTTCGAGACCCAGAACTCCCGGAGGAGTCACCAGATCAAAGCTGCCTCGGCGACAGTAAACGTCAATAAAGTTGACGCCGACAGCGGTTTGCCGAATTCGCGCTTCGCCAGGTCCTGGATCGGCGGCGAAGACCTTTTGCGCCTCCAATACTTCCGGTCCGCCATAGCGGGTGAGAATGATCGCGGTCGTGGCTATTCCGGACGCGCCGCCCGAGACGGGAAGCGAGGGTCGCGTGAGCTGCGCGGGAACTCGCTCGCCGCTGACGAGCAATTCTCGAAACGCACGGAAACCCGCCTCGATTATATCCTCCGCCACGAAACGTCTAAGTCGGTCCTTCTCGGTGGTCGGCGGATCGAAGGAGGCTCGCCATTCCCAAAGGCAGGTGTCGTCGTCAGTGACTCGCCTCAACCGAACATTCGCGACATAGTTACGCAAAAAAGCGGGGGCTTCGAGAATGCAGTAGGTAAAGCTTGTCTCGACATCGGAGAGCGCAAGGAGCTGTTCCCGAATTCGCCCGCCGTCCATGAGTCGGAAATTGCGCACGGCGCCGACCTGATCCTCCTCGGCGCCCTCTTCGATCTCGCTGGAAGCGACAGCGGGATGCCAACGGTCATGGCCATTGAAATTGCGCAGGACCGCCCACACCGCTTCGAGCGGCGCCCCCACGACGGTGCTGCGACGAATCTCGACCATTCAGCGTGCAAACTGTGTCTTCAACGCGCTGAGCCCGGCGGCGAAGACGTTGCGACCGATATCGTCTGCAATCCTGTCTTCGCGATCCGGAGCCGCATCGAATTCGGCCGTCCATTCGGCGAAAGTGTGATCGTTATCCGTGACGGGGATGAGTCGCAGCGTCGCCACATAATTGTCGACGCCCATCGGACTTTCGAGAATCGAGTAGGTGCAAGACATCTCATAGTCGGACAGCGCCAGGAGCCGCTCACGAATTCGTCCACCGTTGTTGAGGCGAAAATTCCTGATACACCCGACCTTGTCGGCCGGCGCGTTGTGTTCGATCCGGCTCTCCACCACGAATTTCGTCCAATTTGGCAAACCGTTGAAGTCGCGCACGATTGCCCACACGGCGCTGGCAGGCGCTGGGATCACGATGGAGGAATAGACCTTCGCCATCTCGTCCGCGTTCCTCAGCGTTCGTCCTCACGCGTGTCGCGGGCCTCGGGCGCCGTTTCGCGATCCGCCTTGGCGCGTTTGGACGTAAGACTCTCGATGTCCTTGGCGTCGCGCAAGACTTCGGTCATGCGACCGAGCCCGCCGCCCTCGATACCGATCTCTTTCATCAAACTGTCGATCATCGGCGCCTGCACTCGGTATCTGAGAGCCGAGTCGATGACCTCGTCGGTGACGTTGCGATTGGCGCCGCCGCCGCCCGATCCGTCGATGTGAAGGATTTTGATGCCCTCGATCTTCTCCATCGGGCGGACGCTTTCGCGCACGATGCCCTCGATCCTTTCCAGCAGCTTGCCGCGGAAACGCGACAGCCGCGCGGCTTCCGAAAGCATGTTCTCCGCTTCGTTCAATTGCTTCGCGCCCTTCGCGTCCACTTCGTAGCGGGCCGCGGCCGCCGTCGCCTTGATCTTCTCGGCTTCCGCCTCACCTTCAGCGACTATCTTGGCGGCTTCGGCGAAACTCGTGGCCGCGGTCTTTTCCGCCTCGGCCTTTCCTGTCAGCCGCACAGCTTCGCGCTCGGCCTCTCGCGCGGCGCCGATGAGATCGGTGACCTTTCGCCGCTCGGCGATCTCCCTTTCACGCGCGGTGATGGCCTGCTCCTCTGCCGCTACCGCCTTCCCTCGCGCAGCCTCCGCGGTTGTTATGGCCGCGGACCGCTCGGTGGTCTTGTTCGCAATTTCGATGGCGCTCTGGATCTCGGCGATCTGGACGGCGTTGTCCCGCGCGACCTCGAGCTTGCGCAATTCGGCGTCGCGGGCGATGCGCGCCTGCGAGAGCCCACGCTCCGTCGCGATGCGCGCCCGCTCGATTTCTTCCCCCGAGGCTATTTCCGCCTCTTCGAAAGCCTGGCGCTTGGCGATGTTGAGGGCGTCGAGCAGGCGCTCGCGCTCCAATCGCACCTGGTCGAGAGCTCGCTCCTGCGTGATCCGTGTCGTCTCGACGTCCTGGTTGGCGGTGATTTCCGCGCGCCTTCTCTCCGCTTCGGCCTGGACAAGTTCCGAGTTCTTTGCGGCAACGACGATCTGCCGGTTGATCTCGGCGAGCTCCAGCACCCGGCGGCGGTTCAATTCCAGCTCGCTCTGCTCGCGCTCCCGCTCTATCCGCGCCCTTTCGAGGGCGAGCTCGAGCTCGATCTGCTCCCGCTCGGTGAGTTCGCGCGACTTCATCTCGGCTTCATCGATCAGGCGCCGTCGGGCGATTTCACGCCGTTGGATTTCTTCCTGATTCTGGATGCGCGCCTCCGCGAGATTTCGCTCCTGAATGAATTTCGACTTCTCCACTTCCTCACGTGCCGCGAGCGACGCCTGCTCGCTCTCCTGATCGCGAAGAGCGCGATCTCTGGCGAGTTCGACGCGTTGCGCCATACGACGCACCTCGATGTCATGCGCCTGCGCCAGACGCGCAAATTCGCCCTCGCGGTCGATGTCCAGCGACTTGCGCTGGGCGTCGAGATTCTGCGTCCGTATTTCGATTTGCGTGCGCTGCTCGATTTCATTTCGCATGCGCCTGCGCGTCTCGATGGTTTCCGTGAGCTGGGTCAAGCCCTCCGCATCGAAGGCGTTGGAGCTGTCGAAGAATTCGAGGTTGGTCTGATCGAGGTCGACGATCGCCACGCTCTCGAGCTCGAGGCCGTTCTGGGCGAGACCTTCGAGCGCCACCGTCTTTACCCGATGGGAGTAGTCCTGACGCTGTTCGTGCATTTGCTCGAGCGTCATTTGCGCGGCGACGGTTCTCAAGGCCGAAGCGAAGCGCCCTTCCAGCAATTCGCGCGCGCCTTCGGGCTGCAATGTCAAGCGACCCAAAGTCTGGGCGGCGATGCCGACGGCTTCGCGCGATGATCCCACCTTCACGAAGAACTCGGCAATGACGTCGACGCGCATTCGATTCTTGGTGATCAACGCTCGAGTCTCACGCCGCTCCACTTCGATGCGCAACACTGTCATGTTGACCGGCGTGACGTCGTGCAGCACCGGAATGACGAATGCGCCGCCGCTCACGACGACTTTCTCGCCGCCGAACCCGGTGCGTACGAACGCCGTTTCCTTGGTCGATCGCTGGTAGAGCCAGCGCAGGAGATAGACGGCGATCACGACGATGATCGCCAGGATGATCAGCCAAAGGATCAATGATCCCAAGGTTTCCGCAGCCATAGAATATTCCCCTAAATTCCACCGTTCAGCCGAACGCGATCATCCATCGTCATTGCGAGCGAAGCGAAGCAA
>JBAQGU010000489.1:0-6093 GCA_049287975.1 Roseiarcus sp. | reverse complement strand
CCACCATAAGTCAAGATAGTGCGATGATTATTAGTGGCTACATTTTTTGCGCAAAAACTCCATCACCCCATTGATCCGCAATCATAAACTACAGAAAAATGGGATTTGATCGGGGGGAACATCCGTTGTAATTCTCGGGGCAGAGCCGGCGGCCGTCCCAGGATCGCCGGAACAGCGCAAAGCTGCGATCGGCGAGCGCATTCGCGGCCTTGTCCTCGCCGCAGCGGCGCAAGCCCTGCCAGACGAGGAATTGAAGGTCGGCCAGATGCGGCCGCGCCAATAGGTGTTGTCCTTGAACGCGGGGTCGTTGCGGCTGACGCCGGGGATCGTCAACTCGCCGCCGAATTTCGTGGGGTCGTCGAGATGGGCCAAGAGCTCCGTGATCTGCTCGCGGGTCGCGGCGCCGGCGAGCATCGGATAGAAGCTGGTCGGCGCGACGCTTTTGACGAAGCGCCCCGAGCGGAGACGATTGGCGAAGATCCGCCGATCCCGGTCCCAGAGCTCGTCACGAATTTTGGCGCGCAATCGCTCCGCGGCCGCCGCGAACGCGGCGGCTTCCTCGTGGCCGAGCTCCCTTGCGATCAGCGCCAACATCTCGGCGTCGAGCGCGAGCAGGCTGTTGAGGCCGACGTCCTCGCTCGTCAACGTCCGTGTCTGCGGATCGTAGGCCGCTTCGTCATGGATCGGGGAATTGTCCATCGCCGATTCGTTGCGCGCCCCAAACGAGGTTCCTTTGTAGAGCCCCTCGCCGACGTCCGACGTGCCGTAAGAAACCAGACCGCGCCCGAAGGGATCGCGCCGGCGACGCCACCAGGCGTGATTGCGCGACAGCGTCTCATAGGCGAATTCGAGAAGCGGGCGCGAACGCGACCTCAGGTACATCATCCAGACGAGAAAAGATCCGATCGGCGTCTGGTTGCGGTCGACCCAGGCGTCGTTGGCGGAGAGGAGGCAGGCGAGATTGCCGTCCGGCGTTGCGCTCGCCAGCGCGACCGCGAGGTTTTCCCGGCCGATCTCGGGATCGAGAATGTCGCTCAGCATGGCCGCATATTGCTGGTCGTTGAGCCAGACTCCATAGCCGCCGAACTTTGCGAGATTCCAGTTGCGGCTGATCGACGTGTAGGAGCGCTGGTTGATCTCGTCCCAGACCGTATTCCAGGCGGTCACGTCGCGGATTGCGTCGAGAGCGCCCATGGAGCGCCCGGTCTGCTTGGAGATCGGCGCCTCCTTTTCCTCACGGGCGGCGACCTGATGCGCCCGCTCGATCGCGACGTCCTCGGCGTCCGCCGCGGCGACGCCGAAGCGGTTCTCCGAAGTCATTTCCAGGTTGAAACGCAGCGCGAGCACGCGATCGGCCTGCGAGCGCGACGCGGTCTCGAAATAACCATGCGTCTCGTAACGCTCGGCGAGCGCCTCGACGGAACTGTGACCCGTCACCTGCACCGGATCCGCGGCGCTCGCCAGCGCCACGAAGCGATGGCCTACTTTGACGATCGCGGCTTTTCGCGCGGCGTCGTAGCGAACCATCTGCCCGTCCTCGGCCGACAGACAGAGATTGATCCAAAAGCGAAGCCCCCATTCGCCCGACTTCAGCGTCCGCCACGAGCCCTGGAGCTCGAACGGTTCGGCCTTGCGATAGCGCCACGCGAGCCGAGTGCCCGCATGCGAGAGGTCCATTTCGACGAGGCTCCCATCCAGCGCATGACGCCCGTAGAGCACGCCCTCGCCGGGCGGAAACAACGTCGCGGCCCGCGTGCTGTCTGCGTAGGCCAACGACGTGATGCGCACGCCGAGGGGGAGAAACACCATTTCGGCGGGGCGGCTCGACCATGTGTTCCAGGCCCTTTCGATCGGAACCGCAGCGCTGCGCAGCATCGTCGCCTCCCCGGCCATGAAATTCAGTTCTGGATGACGACCGTATGCGAGGCGGACCACAGCAATTTCACGCTGTCCCCCAACGCTGGTGGGTCCGCGTCGCGATTCTGCATGAGCACCTTGATCGGCGAGCCATCGGCGGCGTCGAGCAGGAAGGTCGATACCGCCCCTGCGTAGATGATTTCCTTGACGACAGCCTGCAGGCTGTTCCCTTCGGCCTCATCGACGACGGACGCCCGCGCCGCGCAAATCCTCATTTTCTCCGGCCGCACTGCGATCGTCGTGCTCGTCCCAGGAGATGGCAACTCGCCGCTCGTCCGAACGACGCCGCCCGCGACCGCGACTCCGCCCTGCACGGCGCGGCCAGTGAAAAAGTTGGCGTCTCCGAGGAAGGAAGCGGCGAAACGCGTACGAGGCCGCTCATAGATGTCGGCGGGCCGTCCCTCCTGCACGATCTTGCCCCCATCCAGGATCGCAATGGTGTCGGAGAGCGTCAAAGCTTCTTCCTGATCATGCGTCACGAAGATCGTGGTGAGCCCGCTTTGGCGCTGGATGCGCCGCAATTCGATCTGCATCTCCTGGCGCAAGCGCCGATCGAGGGCGGACAGCGGTTCGTCGAGGAGGAGAACGCGAGGCCTGGTCACCATGGCTCGGGCTAGCGCCACCCGCTGCTGTTGGCCGCCAGAGAGCTGTTTCGGCCTGCGCTTTTCAAAGCCTGTGAGCTGGACCATTTCGAGCGCACGCGCGGTTTCCTGGCGCGCCGCCTCGCCGCGGACGCCGCGCCGATTCAGCCCGAAGACGACGTTTTCCTGCACCGTCATATGCGGGAAAAGCGCATAGGATTGGAACACCATCCCGACGTTGCGCCGCCACAGAGGCACGCCGGTGACGTCCAGCCCGTCGAAGCGGACCTCTCCTTCGTCAGGGGGGACAAAGCCGCCTATGATGCGAAGAAGCGTAGTCTTTCCGGACCCGGACGGACCGAGCAGACTGGTGAACAGGCCCGGTTGGAAAGACGCGCTGACCCGATCGAGCACGCGATTGCCTGCATAGCTTTTGCTGATCGAGACCGCCTCAACGAGGATCACGTTTTCCTCCGAGATTCGACAATTGCGCGAAGACGAGGACGAGAGCGGTCGATACGCCGAGAAAGACCGTGGAGATCGCGTTGATTTCGGGCGTAAAGCCCTTACGGATCGACGAGTAGATCTCGACCGGCAGCGTGCTCACGCCGGGCGTCGCGAGAAAATACGAGACGACGAACTGGTCGAGAGATACCGCGAACGCGAATAGGGCCGCGGCGACGATGCTGGGGAGCAGGAGCGGCAAGGTGATCCAGAAGAACGCATGAACCGGCGTCGAGCCGAGGCTCATCGCCGCCTCCTCGAGATCCGCCCGCAGCGTCTGCATGCCGGTCCCGACGATCAGGACGACATAGGGGATTGCGAGGGCGACATGCCCGATCAATAGCGCATGGACGCCGCGACCGATGCCGGTCCAGAAAAAGAAGACGAGCATCGCCGTACCGGTGATCAGCCAGGGGATGGCGATCGGCGGCAGCAGGAGCGTTCGTAGCAGCGATCGCCCGCGGAACCGTCGCCGCTCGAGCGCCAAGGCCGCGAGCGTTCCGAGCGCGGTCGCGATCGCCGAAGTCGCGCAGGCGATCACGAGGCTATTGCGAGTCGCGGCGAGCAGCGGACCATTGTTCGCCAGCACCGCGAACCAACGCAACGACGGCTCGATCGGCAGCGTATACAAATCCGAGTCGTTGAAGGCCATCGCCACCATGACCGCGATCGGCAGGTAGAGGAAGACGATCGTCGCCAACAGGCAGGCGCGGCCCAATGCGATCATGACGGCTCCGCCCGTGCGCCGAACAGGCCGGAAAGCAGCCGCGACGTCGCGGCAAAAATGATCAGCACGACGGCGAGCATCGTGAACGACAAGGCTGCGCCGAGCGGCCAATTGAACGCCTGAACGAATTGGTCCTCGATCACCGTTCCCATCGTCACGCCGACCCGGCCGCCGAGGATGCGCGGCTCCATGAAGCTGCCGATGACGGGAACGAAGATGAGGATGGCGCCGGAAATCAAGCCCGGAAGCGACAGCGGCAGAATGATCTTCCAAAAAATCATCGGCGTTCGCGCGCCGAGGCTACGGGCGGCCTCGATATAGGCGTCCTCGATGGACAGGACGGAGAGATAGCAAGTCAGGATCATATAGGGGAGATAGGCGTGGACGAGACCGATGATGATCGCCGGGAAGCTGTAGAGGAGCGACAGCGGCGGGGCCCAAGGCGCGGCGAGATGGAGCGCATAGTCGAGGACGCCGCCCTCGCGCAGCACCATCGTCCAAGAGAAGACGCGCACGAGCCCGTTGGTCCAAAACGGCAGGACGATGAGCATGAACAGAACCTGCCGCGCCCTCCCGCGCGTCGTCCGAGCCAAGGCGATCGCCGCGGGAAGACCGATCAGCGCGCATAGGCCCGTGGTCCAGAGACCGATCCGGATCGAGGTCCACGCGACGTCCAGCAGATAGGGGCGCCGAATGAAGGCGAGATAATTGTCGAACGTATATTGCAGCGGACGCGGACCAAACGGCGCCGCCTTCAAGATGCTGAAGAACAGCATGGCGCCGAGCGGCAGGAAAACGGCGAGCGTCAGCCAGCCATAGGCAGGCGCCAAAAGCGCGGCGGTGGTCCATCCCGTCCGCGCCGTTGTTCGCCTTGCGCCCATCGCTCCGCGACCGTTCGCCGCGGCTTCCTTCACTGGCGTCGCCGGCGCCATGGCCACGTTACTTGGCGTAGAAGGCCTTCACCTCGTCCCAGACGTCATTGAAAGCCTGACGCCGGTCGTCCGGCAACGCCGACATGAATTGCAATTTGGTCAGATATTCGGTTTTGTAAATCTGGCGATTCAGATCGTCGGCCGGGAGCTGACTCATGGCGGCCGAATTGGCCGAGGCCGGCGCGCCGCTCCGACTCTCCCATGCCGTGTAGAATTTGGGATCGATCATGTAGTTGATGAACTGCAGGGCGGCGGCTTTCTTCGTGCTCGAAACCGGAATCGCCAGGCTGTCGAGCCAGCCGATCGCCCCTTCCTTGGGGACGACGAAATCGAGCGGAAGCTTGTGCAGTTTGACCGAACGCGCCGCCGCCCCGGACCAATAGTCCGAGATGTCGAACGCGTCGGCGGCGAAGGCCTTGTTCCACTCGTCCTCGCTGGACCACATCAGCTTCACGTTCGGCTTCATCGCCTTCAAAGCCGTGGTGATCGACTTCAAGTCCTTAGGATCGTTGATGTCCTGACCCGTCAACAACGCGCCGATCCCGACCTGGGTGATCGAATCGTCGAACAGAGCGAGGCGGCCCGCATATTTGGGATCGGAGAAGATCGCCCAGCTGTCGGTCTGCGCCACTTTTCCATGCCGCACGCAGAGCGAAGTCATGCCCCAGAGCCACGGAACCCCATAGGTCTTGCCGCCGGCCTGAAGATTCGGGTGGGCCTCGAGAGCAGGCGCCAGATCCTTGGCGTTCGGCACGGCGGCGAAGTCGATCGCCTCGATCAAGCCTTCGCTCTGCGCCTGTTGGATGCGCGCACTATTGATCAGCACCACGTCGTAAGCGCCCGGATTGGTGCGCAGCTTCGTCAGCATTTCCGATTCGGCGTTGAAATAGTCGTGCTTGACCGTGATGCCGGTCGCGTCAGCGAAAGCCTTGAGGGCGAAGGCTTCGTCGGTGCCGTATCCCTTCCAGTTGAGCACGGTGATTTCAGTGGTCGCTGCGCGGGCGCCGCGAGGCGCGGCTATCGCGAACAGACCCGTTCCGACGACGCCGCCGAATAGGGTGTGGAAGTTTCTGCGGCTGATTTGAGATGTCATGGCTTCGGCTCCTGACCTCAGTGGTTGCACTCTCGTTTATCGGCGTTGCTGATGCTGTTGCTAAAGTTCGGCGGCGGCTCGAGACCACTTCGCCATCAAGGCGTCCAACTCCGTTATGGTGGGAGCCGTGGCCGGCCCTCGGCGGGTGACCGAGATGGCCGCCGCCGCGTTGGCTCGTGTCGCGGCGGAAATAGGATCGAAGCCCGCAGCCAGGGCCGCGATCAGGACGCCGGTGTGGGCGTCCCCGGCGCCGGTGGAATCGAGCGCGCGGACGGAAGGGGCGCTGACGTGAACGGGCGAATCGGAGACGCCGGCGCCGAACAGCAGACATCCCTCCGG
>JBAQGU010000488.1:0-6604 GCA_049287975.1 Roseiarcus sp. | reverse complement strand
GCGATCCGAATGGCTCCCGGCAGCAAACGCAGTATGAGCACAAGGATGCTTCGGTTCATGTTACGCTCCTGTATTCCTGTCGGTTCGGCTAGGGGGCGAACTTCGGCGGATCGCTCGTCCAGGTCACTTATCTCTCGTTGTCTCGGCCGCCACGTCGTGCGATGGGCACGCAGAGGCGGACGGCCCGCTCATCGCGGGCGGGATATTGCTGCGGCGCCAACTCCCCTCGAGGGTCTCCGCCGCCTTCCAGATTTCCCGCGCGCGCATCAGAGGCGTCGCTTCGATGCGCACTGAGCGGCCGTCCAGCGACCGTACAGTCCGCGTCCAACATTCGTCCGGTAGGTCGCGCCACTCGGCGTTCAGGTGCACGCCGGAATGCTGGAAGAGGTAACGCAGGGCATGCGCGGGCAGCGTCGCCGCCAGCTCGATGTCCTCCAGAAAGAGTTCTGGGTCGACGATGGTCTCGACCTCGAGGCCCAGCCGCGCGGCGGCCGCCAGCCGAGCGAGCCATCGGGCCTGGAAGGCCACGCCGACCACGATGCGACTACGCGCCCACCCCGCGATCGCGGATGGCCCGGTCAGTTCGGCGTCGGTGAGACCGTTGAGTTGTCGGGCGAAATAGGCGGTTCCGTGTCGCGCGAGCAGCAGATCGGCTGCTGGCGCGGTCGGCGCGTCGTAGCGCGCGCCCGCGCCTTGCCGTTCGCGCAGCAGCGCCCGCGCGAGGATATCCGGGTCGGCGACCGTCACGGACGTTTCTCCTCCGACCCCTCGACCAGCGTGCGCGCGAAGCCGAGTCGCTCGATCACTGGCGCGTCGGAGAAACGGAAGAGGTCGAACTGGGTCTCCGCCCGCAGCGACCACGGGGCCCATGAGGGCACAACGAAGAGATCACCCTTCTCCAGCGCCGTTTCGTTGCGATCGAGCACGACCGAGCCCCCGCCCTCGAATACCTGGAAGACCGACGAACCGACCTCGCGGCGCCGTGGCGTGACCGTGCCCGCCCGCAGGCGGTGGAACTCGCACCGGATCGTCGGCATCACGTCGTGCCCGGTCGTCGGATTGACGTAGCGGATCGCGGCATGCCCTGTTCCACCGTCGCCGGCTGGCCCTCGTCTTCCAGCAGCAGTTGTTCGGTGAGCGCGCGGTCGGTGAACTCCCAGCGGTAGGCGCCGAGCGGCGAACTGAGCGAGTCCTCGAGTTCCGACAGCGGCCGGAGCCCGGGATGCGCCCACAGCCGCTCGCCACGCGAGAAGCGCGGCGTCGCGTAATCGGTCACCCGCTCGGAACCGAACTCGAAGAAGCCGAGATCGTTCTGGTAGGAGAATGGGATGTCGAGCCCGTCGATCCAGGCCATCGGATGGTCGGTGTCATTGTGGTGGCCGTGGAAGTGCCAGCCGGGCGTCAGCAGCAGATCGCCTCGGCTCATGCGGACGGGATCGCCGTTGACGACGGTCCATACGCCCTCCCCTTCCACGACGAAGCGGAAGGCGTTTTGCGCGTGCCGGTGCTCGGGCGCGGTCTCGCGCGGTCCGAGATACTGGATTGCCGCCCAGAGCGTGGGGCTGACATAAGCCTTGCCGCCGAGGCCGGGTTTGGCAAGTCCTATCGCCCGCCGCTCGCCGCCGCGCCCGACCGGCACCAACTCGCCCGAGCGCTCCGCGAGCGGGAATAGCCGCGACCACTTCCAGATGTGCGGAACCGCCTTCGGTTTCGGCGCTAGCGGCATGATGTCGTCGATCTGCGTCCAGAGCGGCATCAGGTGCTCGGCTTCGAAATCTGCGTAGAGCTGGCGCAACTCCGGCGTATCGTCCGGCTTCGTCATGTTGCCGTGGCTCTTGTCGTCCATGCCCTTATCCTTCCTCTATCGAGCCGTACCCGAGCGCTGAGAGAGCGGTCGATCATTCGTCGTCCGGCTGCTGGTCCGGCGCCGCGGCCGCGAAGGCGGGCTGAATCGCGCAAGCGTCGAAGATCCGCGAAATGATAGGATATGGCGACATGACCACGCCGAACCGGCTGTTGTTCAACACCTGCGCGTAGAGACAGAGGTCGGCCAACCCCGGCGTGTCGCCGTGACAGAAGCGGCCGGTTCTGGAATCCCCGGCCAGCATCGCCTCCAGCGGTTTGAAGGTCTCGGCGACCCAGTGCCTGAACCACGCCGAGATCGAGTCGTAGTTCGCGTCAAAGGCGGACCTCAGATAGGCCAGGACACGCAGATTGTTGACCGGATGGATATCGAGCGCGACAGCATGGGCGAGCGCCCGGACGCGGGCGCGGTCGAGCGACGACTTCGGCAGCAGAGGCGGGCTCGGATGAATCTCGTCGAGATACTCGATGATCGCGAGCGACTGCGTCAGGACCGCGCCATCTTCGAGCACCAGAGCCGGCACCAGGCCCTGCGGGTTGATCGCGAGATAAGCCGCGTCCCGCTGCTCGCCCTTGCGCAGGTGATGGGCGATCTGGTCGTAAGATAATCCCTTCAGGTTGAGCGCGGCGCGCAGCCGGATCGAACTCGAGGAGCGGAAATAATCGTGGAGGACCAGCCCGGTCATGCCTCGCGCTCTCCGATCGTCGTCGTCAGCGTGCCGAGTCCCTCGATCTCGACCACGCAGACATCGCCGGGAACCAGCGCCCCGACGCCAGCGGGCGTTCCGGTGAAGACCAGGTCGCCCGGCGCGAGCCGCACCGCGCTCGAGAGAATCGACACGATCTCGGGGACGGACCAGATCAGGTCAGCCAGGTCGGCCTGCTGCCGCACCGTGCTATTGACCATCAGCCTGATCGCGCCCTTTTCCAGCCGACCGGTTTCCGACGCCCGGTGGATCGGGCCGCAGACCGCGGAGTTGTCAAACGCCTTGCCCCAGTCCCAGGGCCGGCCCTTGTCTCGCGCCTCGAGCTGGAGGTCCCGACGCGTCAAATCATTTCCTACCGCGTAACCCCAGATGAGGTCCCAGGCCTCCTCCTCGCCGACATCGAACCCGGCCTTGCCGATCGCGATCACGAGTTCGCCTTCATGATGGAAGTTGGACGTCAGCGGCGGATACGGCGCCACCGCGCCATCGTCGACGACGGCGTCCGCCGGCTTGGTGAAGAAGAATGGTGCCTCGCGGGTCGGATCTTTCCCCATCTCGCGCGCGTGAGCCTCGTAGTTGCGCCCCACGCAGAAGATGCGGCGCACGGGAAAGCGCGCCGTGACGCCGTGAATGGCGACGCTCGGCGCCGGCTGGGGTGGAAAAATGTAGGTCATCGTGCAAACTCGCGTCGATCCAGGGGGCACATGGTTCAGCGTCAAATCGCCGGCTTGGCGTCGGGAAGGATAGACCCGCTGTAGAGCCAGTCCAGGCGATGATAATATTCCTCGGGCGTCCACGAGCGCAGGACATGGTCGCGCGCCATCGCCGTCGCGCCGGCGGGGTGGTAGATGAACTGGCCTATCGACCGTGACCCGAGCTGCACGCGCGCCGTGTGCGGAACGCGCAACGCTTGGTACGCCTTCAGGGCGTTCTCGATATCGGCGGGTTGATCGGCGACGAACTCGGCCAAGGTGACGCCGTCCTCCATCGCCATGCAGGCGCCCTGCGCGAAATATTGCAACATCGGGTGGGCGGCATCGCCCAGCAGAGCAACCCTTCCATCGACCCAGCGGTCGGCAGGCTCACGGTCGCACAAGACCCAGAGCTTCCAATTCGAGCCGCGTTCGATGATGCGCTGGGCCCGCGGGTGGACGTGCGCGAAGCCTCGCATCACCTCTTCGACGGGCGCCGCCTTGCCGGCCACGGCTTCCTTGACGTCGTTGTGATAGGTGACCACGAGGTTGAACACCTTCCAGCCCTTCAGCGGGTAGTGGACGATGTGGCACTTCGGCCCCGCCCAGAGCGTCGCGGCGTTCCAACGCAGATCTTCAGGCATCTGATCGGTCGGTATCACCGAGCGATAGGTCGTGTGGCCGGAAACGATCGGCTCGCCGTCGCCCAGCATCTGTTCGCGCACGGGTGAGCGCAGACCATCCGCGCCGATCAACGCGGCGCCGCGCACCGGCTCACGGCCGGCGCAGTAAACCGTCACGGATGTCCCGTCCTGTCATATCGCTCGACCCTGTGATCGGTCCTGATCTCAACCAGTCCCGACTTCTTGGCCGCCTCCAGCAGCGCGAGATGCAAGTCAGCTCGGTGTACGACCGCATAGGGGTTGCGGAAGCGCTCGCGGAAGGCGGCGTCGAGCGGTATGTGGACGATCTCCTCGCCGGAGAGCCCGTCCATCAACCTCAGCCTGTCGACATAAACCGCCTCCGAGCGAGCGCGATCGCCCACGCCAAGTCGATCGAAGCAGTGAAACGCGTTCGGCGCGATCTGAATGCCTGGGCCGATCTCGCCCAGTTCGGGCGCCTGCTCAAGAACGATAGTAGAAATGTTCTTTCGAGCCAGCGCAAGCGCCGCGGCCACGCCGCCGATGCCGCCGCCGGCCACAATCAACCGATCCATCCGATCCTCCCGTCAATCAGTCAGCATTTCGTGCGCCATGCCGACCAATTCGAGCCCCCGCCACGTCCCGCGGTCGCGCCCCTTCAGCCGATCTGCTGTCTTGCGCCGGTCTTCGACGACAATTCGACTGCATCAAGAATTCTGTGAAGGCCGACCGCGTCGTCAAAGCTCGGCGCGCCGCGCGTTCCCCGGCTTATGTCGCCTATCATCAGGCGGTAGATGCCCGCGACATTTCGCGCCGCGGGCGCGTCATCGAGGCCGAAGTAGTAGGATGACGGAACCTCGATCTCGGAGAATCCCCGCTCCCCGCGCTTCCCCACCTCCACGCGCAAGGGAGAGATGTTGATGACCGGGATCTCTTCGACCTTCGCCGAAATTCGCAGGTCCCGTTCGGATCCGCTGATTTCCCACATCAGCCGCGTCGCGCAGGGGAGTCCCCCGCGCAACTGCAATGCCATGGGCGCGCCGGAGTCGAACTCCGCTGCCACGATGACCTGATCAGGCGTTTTCATCGGAATTGCCTCGCCGGTCTCGGCGAGCCGCACGGTCCGCCGCCGTTGCGACAACAGCCCGTTGAGCTGCGACACGGGCCCCAGAACCCTCTGCACGGCCGAAAATGCGTGACCGCCGATGACCGAGAGAAGGGTTGCCCCGTTTTTCGAATCCATCGCATAGACGTCCCCGGCGTCGACATCGTCTCCCCAGGTGAAACCCGATCCGACATAGGTCGTCGAGCGCACCTCGCCGACGAACCCGTCGGCGACGAGATCGCGCGCGAACTGGACCTCCGGCGACACGACCGCTTGCGTTCCCACCACGGCCACCACCTGCTTGCGTTTCGCCAGCGCGGCGAGCTGCTCGGCTTCCGCCAGGCCATTTCCAAGCGGCCATTCGCAGTAGACGTTCTTGCCGCCCTCGAGAACTTTGGTGACCAGATCGAGGTGGTGCGGCACCTTGACTGTCACCACCACGACATCGATGTCCGGGGACGCGACGAGGCTCTCCACGCTGTCATATGCGCGCCCCAGACCCAAGGCTCTTACCGCCGCCTCAGCGCTCGCTTGGTTTGTATTTGCGACGCCGACAACCTCGATGTCATCGGAGAGAGCGCGCAAGGCGGGAATGTGCGCCGCGTTGGCCCATCCGCGCTCGGCCTTCAGCCCGACGATTCCGACCCGGATTCGATCTTTCATGAATCTCTCCCGCCTCCGCAATTCCGACGGCTTCTGACGTTCATCGGCGCCTTGGGCACTCCCCACACGAAGGAGGCCGCCAAAAGCGATATCCTGATCAGACAATTCCGTATTTGTACGACGGGTCCTGCTTGTCCCGGCGCGAGGGATAACCGAATTTCGGCGGTGCGTCGGTCCATTCGGTCGGATCCGTCCGTTCCGATTCGAAGGCGATCATGCGGTCGGCGATCCGCCATTCGCCGTTTCGCCGTTCCAAGCGGTCGATGTACCGGACGTTCACGACATAATCGGCCGCCGGCTTGTCGCCTTTCGGCCTCGTCCGGTGAAACGCGCGGGCATAGTGTTCGGCATAACCCACATCCCCGTTCACCTGGACATATTGGTTGCCCGTGAAGTGCATGGTGGATTCGAACATCGGCAGCAATTCAGCGGCCCATTTGATGAAGCCTTCGATGTCGCCTTCGTAGGCGCCATGCCGATCGATGGCGTCCGGGTGATAGCATGAACGCACGAGGTCAAAATCCATGCGGTCGATGCCTCTGCAATACCGAAGATGAACCTGGCGAATGTCTGCCTCGTCTAAAAGTCTTTGAAGTCTACTGTCCATTATCGTCTCCCATTTTCCGCGATCATTGGTGGAGCGGTACGCTCCGCTACTTTCCCTCACCAAGGCGCTATCGACCTCTCGAGGTTGTCTCGCGCACGCGGCGCCGGCGGAAAGGCGCACATCGTTCACGCGCCCAGCCCGCGTACGCCAAGTCCTCGCACCATGTTCGGCACATGCCGTATGGTCGCGGCGCCCACGATCGCGGCTACCTGAATCAGCAATTGGACCGCCGGCCCGGCGCCGAGAGCGAGAACCATCTGACCCAGCTGAGCCAGGAACAACGCCGCCACGGCGCTGGCGACGACGCTGCCGCGACCGCCGGTGAA
>JBAQGU010000487.1:0-1984 GCA_049287975.1 Roseiarcus sp. | reverse complement strand
GGCTGAAATCGCTCGATGCAGAACTGAAATCGGCGCCACGCTCCACTCGAGCGCACGGCGAATAAAGCCGACTCGCCGAGCCTCGGTCGTCATGAGGAAGCCTCCAGCGGCTCGACGGCTCACCGTCCCGTCGCGGGCGCGACCGCGAGCACCCGAAGCGGACTGCCGGAGCCGCGCACGATTTTCAGCGGCGCCGCGATCAGCACCGCTCCGGTCGGCGGCAACAGGTCGAGATGTGCGAGACACTGCAGGCCATAGCGGCCGGCGCCGTGCAGCAGGGAGTGCGCGGGGTAGGGCGGCGAGAAATGATGCGCTTGCCCCGCGTCCGTGCCGATCGTCTCCGTCCCAAACCCCAGAATGCCGCGCGCCTCGACCAGAAAGCGGATAGCGGCGGCGGACGGCCCGGGCGTATGCGCGCCGTCGTCGCGAAGGTTGGCGTAGTCCGCGGGCGAACGCTTCGACCAGTCCGTGCGCATCAGCGCCCAGGCGCCCACGGGTATTGGCCCGTGCGCGCGCTCCCAGGTCTCGATCCGGTCGATCTCCAACAGATAGTCCGGGTCTGCGGCGGCATCGGCGGAACAATCGATCACACAGGCCGGGGCGATGAATTTCTTCGGTTCGATCGCATCGACCGTGCCGTTGGGGAGATCGCGGCCGGTGACCCAATGCGCCGGCGCGTCGAAATGGGTGCCGGTGTGCTCGCCCATCGAAAAGTTGTTCCAGTACCAGGCCGGGCCGCGCTGATCGTAGTGCGAGATTTCCTCGATCCGGAACGGCTGCGACTGGCCGAGTTCGGGCGGCAGCACGATTGTCGGAAAATCCGGGTCGAGGGTCTGCGTGAGATCGACGATCCGCAATCGCCCGTCGGCGATCGCGCTCGCGAAGGCGGCGAGGTCCGTCACAGCGTCAGTCACAGGGTCTCTCAAAGCGTTTCTTGGCGCAGCAGGCGCGGGTCTTCCGCCCATTTGGCGTGGATCTCCTTCGCGATTTCGCCGACCACGACTTCTTCGCGGCCCTCGCGCAACGCGGCGACGACGGCCGCCGCGATCGCCGCGGGCGCGACCTTCGGCGGCCTGATCGTCTGACGCCATTCGTCGTCGATCGGCCCGGTGAGGACATCCACCACCTTCAGGCCGCTCGGCCGCATCTGCGCGCGCAGGCCGTGCGAGAGGCTGCGCAGCGCCGCCTGCGTCGCGGCATAGGCGCTGAATTCGGGCGGGCCGGAAAGGCCCCAGGCCGAGATGATGTTGACGAACGCCGCGGCGGCGCGGCCCGTCTCGGCGGCGCGCGCCTGCATGATCGGCCCGAACGCCGCGGCGAGCCGCATCATGCCCAGGCAGTTGGTCTCGAAGGCCGCGCGGGAGATCGAAGCGTCGCTGCCGGCGATCAACCCGCCCGGCCTGAAATAGTCCGCGTTGTTGACGAGGATATCGACCTTGTCGCCGAAACGGCGCGCGAGATCGCTGACGGAAGTCGGATCGGTGGTGTCGAGCGGAACGGTTTCGCCTCGGCTCGGCGCCGCGAACGGCTTCCACGCTTCGGCGACGCCGACGAACACCCGCGACGCCCCCGCGCCGACGAGGGCTTCCACCAACGGGGCCGCCGTGGAAGCGCGACCGCAGACGATCAGCGCGTTGCGGAATTTCGGATCGGCGGTGAAGGCGCGCAATTCGAGATCATCCTCCTGGTGGGGTGTGGGTTGTTCCGGCGTCGCGAACATGGCGCCGCGGCCGGCGCGATCGAGCTCGAGGTCCAGCGCGACGCGATCGCCCACAGCGCAGTCGCCATGCAGATGCGCGACGACGACCGGGCCGCGGTCGAGGCGCACGAGTCCCGTCCGCCAGGGCTGACGCTCGCGGAAATAGAGTTCGCTGGACACGCGCCCGACCGTGGTCGCGGCGACGACCCCGCCGCGTTCCACATCGCGCCATTTCAGCGTACTGGACAGGCAGTTCCCGCAGACGTCGCGCGGCGGATATTGGAC
>JBAQGU010000486.1:0-4079 GCA_049287975.1 Roseiarcus sp. | reverse complement strand
CGTCCATCGGTCCGGTTCCTTTCGTGTGAGTGGCTGCTCACGACCGAACCGGACCGGGGGACCCCCGGAAACGTCAAACTGCTACTGCCACCCCGGCAAAGCCGGGGGATCTCCTTTGGACTTTAGGGCAATCCAACGTGGACTTCAATAAGCTCGTAATGACGACAAGGGACGATGGCACGTCATCGAAGATATTGGAAGCGTTTAAAGAGGCTGGCTTCAAGTTGGGGACGGAAATCAAGCAGCCTCCTCGTTAGATTATCGCGTTATTCGGCCCCCTGCCAGTACCCTTTCCATTGCCGCGAAACCGGATGCTTCAAGGCCGCGGAGGTCAATACCGGGAATTTCGCCGATTCCGCCTCTTTTCGCGAAAATCTGTCTCCAAAACATCCGCGAATTCAGCTGTTTGCGTATAAATTCCCTACGCGGCCGAGCAGGGAATTATTTCGCGCTAGCATGGAATTCATTCCGCGGAGTCGGGAAATTGGCGCGAAATCGATTCTTGCGCCCGACTGTATTCAATTGGAGCAAAGATCACCTCAGTGGTGAATAAGAAAATAGGCGACGCAACGCTACTTTTGGCGGCCGCCAAACGGAAGATCTTGCGAATGGGCATTCAGCATGCCTGCTGGCCCCCTCCGCCCAGCCTGCAGGTTGAATCAAATCAAAGCCCATTCGGGAATCCCGCCTCCGATTAAAGCCAAGAGCAACTTGCTCTAGTCAGAGCGGCGGGGGCGGTGGCTGCTTCGGCTTCGGTCCGAAAGCCCGCGCCGTATCCCGCTGAGAGCGGTTCACTTTGGACAGGTCGAGTTGCCGTGCATATTCCTGGTCACCGAGCGCCTTGTATTGCGGGCTTGTCAGCGAGGCAAGAAACGCCACCACGTCGTCGATCTCCGGCTCCGTCAGCGCCAACGGCTGCATGTCGCCATCGAGCCAGGGATTAGCGATTCCATCACCCTTGTTGTAATGATCCATGACATCCCAAAGTGTCTGCATCGACCCGTCATGGAAGTAAGGCCCGGTCACGAGGATATTTCGTAGGCCCGGCGTCTTGAACGACGCGATATCCTTCTCCTTCCTCGTTATCAGGAAGCGCCCGAGCACCGATAAATCGCTGGCGATCGCCGCGGTGTCGATCGCGGGGAGATTTCCTTGCGCCACCTCGCGCTCGGCTTGCTGCGCCAAGGGGGTCACGTGATGCCTGAGGATTCCGACGCCAATGTTGTGAAAATCATTATCGATAAATAGGGTCGCATCACGCTGATTGTCCGTCAAAGCGTGACAGAGGTTGCAACGAGCCTTGGTATTGAACAATTCCCAACCGCGTTTGGCCGAGTCGCTAATGGCGTTTGCCCCTCCCGCGATGAAATGATCGAATGGGGAATCGAAGGAAGTCAGCGTCCGTTCGTATGCTGCAATGGCTCTCAGCATATCCTGCTCGTTCACGGCCCGCCCGAAGGCTTCCATGAATTGTGTCTGGTAGTCCTTGTCGCCGGCGATCCTTGACACAGCATCGGCGATGCTTTCCGAGCCCATCTCGAAGGGATTCGTGATCGGCAGCGCCGCCTGCTGCTCCAGCGTTGTGACCCGGCCGTCCCAAAACTGATATTTGTTGTAGAGGGAATTCAGAATGGTTGGCGCGTTGCGTTGGCCGACGCGGCCATGGATGCCGACTGACACGGGCCTGCCGTCGGTGAAGGCCCGCGCCGGATCGTGGCAGGTGGCGCAGGCGACGGTGCTGTCCGCTGAGAGCCGAGGCTCGAAGAACAGCTTCCGACCCAAAGCGACTCTGGCGGGTCTGAGCGTGGTCGGCGAGATGGCGTATTGGGTCAAGATTTTGGGAAAGCCGACCTGATTTGATGAACGGGGCTCGGCTAGCGGGCCGGGCTTGGGAAGGGGCGGCGCCTGTCCCGGCTCCAGCGCGGGCGGTGGACCGATCTCGCCGTCTTCACCCAAGGCCGACGCGGCAAGCACCGCGCAACCAAATGCCAGGAGCAATTTGACCGCGAGTGATCTGGCGTACATCAAAGTACTCCTTGCCCGCTGTTACCGCGCCCGTGCTGTGGCCGCGCCAGCCAGAGGCAAGTTGCATGATATAAAGGATCTCGGCAGAGAATCACACGGAATTCATCTTTGCAACCCATTACCCGCTCCCTCGACCCGCGTCGTGCGTTTCTCCTAAACCGGGTCTACGCCGACATCACCACGCCTGAATTGGCCGGGCGAGCTCGCCCGGGCTACGGCACGCGGGTCGATCCCGCCTCCGCGCCGGCTCATCCGCAACGGCTGTCGCTTTAAAAAACTCTGCTGGCGAGCGAATGCGATCAGCCTGACATCCGGCAGGCCCGGGAGGAATGGAAGGCTGAGCGGCAGCCGAAGATGCGGCTCGAGCGAGCATCCAAGGGCCGCGTTGGCGCTCGAAAGGGAGACGTTTTGATGGGCGGTCTTGTCCCGACCAAGCGCGCGTTGCTGCCGCCGCATCGCGGATCGCCAACGATGGTGCGCGGACCGTTCGTTTCGGCGGCGCGTCGAACGGATTAGCGCAGCTGGCGCGGAGACGGGGCCCGGGGTAGCAATGTTCAGCTAACGGAGTGAAGCATCGCCCGAACGGCCGCTTTGGTCGACAGCCGCCGGTCTGGACAATCGGCACGGCAATTTTGACCAGCAGTCTACTCTTTGCTCGCGATGGAGAAGGCCGCATAAAATTGTAACGCCGACAGAGGATTTCCCGCCGCAAGTCACCCTGGTTGTTATTGGCGATTCCTACGTCAGCCGCCGCGCGGCGTGCTCGTCCACCGCCTTCGCGAACTTCGCGGCCTCCCACCCCTCCGCCAACGCTTGTCCCATCAGCTGCGCCTGTGTCTGTGGGGCGAGGCCGCCGGTCGGGGGGTCGCGGTCGAGGTTGGTGGGGAAGGCGTAGCCTTCCGCCGAGGCGGCGATCACGTTCCCGATCGCGCGGGGGCTCAGGTCCGAGGCGGTGCGCAGGGCAGGGTAGAGCGCTTTGGCGATTCCCGCGCGATCGACTGATTCCATCGCGCGGCCATAGGCGGAGGAGACCTGCAGCAGGTTGCCGATCCGCCTGATGTCGGCGGTTCTGTTGTGCCCGGCGGCATGGAACAGCGCCGGATTGAAGAACGCCGCGTCGCCCTTGGCGAGTGGCAGCTGGACGCGTTGGGCTTCGAACCAAGCGGCGAACTCGGGCTTGCGATAGGCGAAATAGCCCGGCGCGAACGTCTGCGAGAACGGCAGGTAGAGCGTCGGTCCGCTTTCCAGGGGCATATCGCAATGCGCGACGGCGCCTTGCAGCGTCAGGAACGGTGAGAGCTGGTGCGCGTGGGCCGGGAATTCAGCAATCTCCTCGGCGGTCTGAAAACCCATGTGATAGTCGCGATGGGCCGATTGCGCCGCGCCGCCGGGATTGACGACATTGATCTGCGAGGTGACCTGATAGCCGGTCCCGAGCCAGGCCTGCGAGACCATCGCGATCGCCTCGTTGGCGTAATATCGCGCAAAGACTTCCGGCGCGCGCAGGGCCAGTTTCTCCAACGCGTTCCAGATGCGGTCGTTGGCGCCCGGCTTGGCGAAATGGTCGCCGCTCGACTTGTTCTCCCGCCGCTGCTGCTCGATAATGGCGAAGAAGACCTCGGTCGCGGCGTCGACCGCCGTGAGGTCGGCGAAGGCGTCGCGGAACACGACGATGCCCGATCCCTCGCGCATCGCCCACGCCCATTCCGCCATCAGCGCCTTCCGCGCCTCCTCATGCCCGGCGGCCGCGCGGATCGCCTCGCCCTGGTAGATCGGCACGTTGGACTGCATCATCGCCGCGAGCGGATAATCCGCGAGATCGGCGCGCCGATCGACCAGGGCGATGAATTCCTCGATATCGCAGGCCTCAGGCGTCAGCCAAATGCGACTGGATCGTTGCGCGCTCAGTGAATCGGCCATCATCGAATCCTCCCTTTTGCCTTCGCGCCGTTTGCCGTCACTATGGACCCTAAAGAGTGCAGGAATCGCGGACGTCGTCATGGCGAGCGACAGCGAAGCAATCCAGACTGGAGCCGCGAATCGCAGCCCAAGTC
>JBAQGU010000485.1:0-8630 GCA_049287975.1 Roseiarcus sp. | reverse complement strand
GCGCAAAACCGCCGCTGAAATTGCACACCTGTTCAAGATTCACCGCGCGACCGTCTCCGGCTTCATCAGCCAGCCGCAAAGGCTTGGGTGCGCGTCGGCACATCGCGCTACGTGGCAAGGCGCCGCTACTGTCGGCGGCGTCTTTCGAAACGACCGCGCCGGGTCTCCACGCGATCGGCCTGCCGGCAGCGCCGACATTTGGACCCTCGCTGAGGTTCATGTATGGCGCGAAATTCGCAGCCCGCACCGTCGCGCGCAGCCTAGCGATCGGACAGGCAGCACGCCGTGCGAAATTTTTGCCGGCCGGCGCGGCTATGCAGGAGGGGTGAGGCCGTTCAGAGAGGCTCGTCCTCGGGACCGACTCAAATCGAGCCGAATCGGACGACCGGGCGCGCCAGCAATTCTAAAAGTACGAAAATTTGAAATTTTCCGGATTCGCGAATCAGCAAAAGTCTGATTCAGGGTTGGGATGCGGCTCTTGCCATCCCTCCTTTCAGACTTGAAGGCCGTTTGTGCGGCTTGTCCCAACTTGCGCAACGGGCGAGGCGGCAACATTGCGCGCGCCGATTTCGGTCTTTCGGCCGTCGCGATGTTTTTTTACGCAGAGCGCGTCGTTTCTGGCCTATCAGCGCACTATGGAAAAAGGCCATCGGCCGCTCCAATTGTCAGACGCTATTCGGCATCGGCCAGATTCCCTCCGACAATTGCATCCGCTACATCCGCGATTTTCTCGACGAGGCGGACCCCGCGCTCCTGTAGCCCCTGTTTCGAACGCATGGAGGCGCTGCTGAGCAAGCCGTCGATGCGGCAGGGGCCTTGGCCGGCTGGGCGGAAGAACCCTAGTCGCGTGGGACGGAACGGAGTTCTTCTGCTCACAAAAGCTCGGCTGTCCGCGCTGTCTGACGCGCAAGCGCTCCAGGCAAGACCGAGAGCTATCGTTCTATGCTGTCTTCGACGGTCGTGGCGCCCGGCCATTCCAAGGTCGTGCCGTTGACGCCGGAATTCATCGCGCCGCAGGACGGCGCCGACAAGCAGGACTGTGAACGCAACGCGGTCAGGCGCTGGTTCGCCAAGCACGGCGCGCGGCTGGCGTGGTTGCGACCCGTGTTCCTGGGCGACAATCTGTTCGCCTGCCACCCCGTCGCCAAAATGGTGCCCGACGCCGGCGACGATTTCACCTTCACCTGCAAAGACGCTGTACGACTTCATCGACGGCGCCGATCTTACCGTCACGAAAAGAAAGTCCGCCGACGGAACGCGAAAGAGACGTTCCGCTATCGCTGGATCGAGTCGGTTCAGTTGCGCGACGGCAAGGATGCGATCCTGGATTCAACGTACTGAAAAACCATGGCTATGAACTCGAGCACAATTTCGGCCGCGGCCAGAGGCTTCTCGCGATGACGCTAGCGGCCCTCGATCTGCTCGCCTTCGCCTGGCACACCGTGCTCGAACTGCTCGAACCGCCCTGGTGGGTCGCCCGCGAAGCAGTTTGGAGGATTGCCAGGCGACGGCGTTTGTGGTTTGCAACGCGGCAGAATCCGATATGATGAGCGCGGGATGCGTCGGAGCGGCGGCCTACGACCGAGCGGTGTCGCGACGCATGCCCCATCGGTCATGTGGGCGCGCGCTTTATTCTGGAGCGGGATGGATATGAAGTTTTGCGGTCGGACTGGGCGTTCCGCGGGCCTTGCGGCGCTGTTGACGATTTACGGCGCGGTCGCCGCGCACGCGGCAACCTACGGGCATCCCGTGCAGGGCCAGATCGGGTTTCAGCGCGGGGTGACCGACGTCGCTCGCTATATCCACTGGTTTCACAACGACATATTGATGCCGATCATCACCCTCATTTCGCTGTTCGTGCTGGCGCTGCTCGCATACGTCGTTTGGAAATTCAACGAAAAGGCGAATCCGACGCCCTCGAAGACCACGCACAACACGTTGATTGAAGTCGCCTGGACGATCATACCGGTGATCATCCTGGTGATCATAGCGATACCGTCATTTCGGCTTCTGACGCTGGAGTTGACCCTTCCGAAGGCCGACGTGTTCATCAAGGTGACGGGCTCGCAATGGGAGTGGCATTATGACTATCCGAAGGATCAGGGCGACTTCGGATTCGACTCGATCATCAAACAAGACGAGGATCTGAAGCCGGGCGACATCCGGCTGCTGTCGGTCGACAACGAGGCGGTGGTTCCGATCAACAAGGTCGTCCAGCTCGAAATCACATCCGCTCCCGACGGCGTGATCCATTCCTTCGTCATTCAATCTTTCGGCATTCGCATCGACGCGGTCCCGGGCCGCGCCAACCAGACCTGGTTCAAGGCGGACCGTGAGGGCATCTATTACGGCCAGTGCTCGAAACTCTGCGGCATCGATCACGCCTATATGCCGATCGAGTTCCGGGTCGTGAGAGACGAGGCCTATAAACAATGGCTGGTGGACGCCAAGAAGAAATTCGCGGCGGCGGGAAGCCGGACCAGACTCGCCGACCTCGGAGCGGAGACAGCCTCGCGCTGACGAAAACGAAGACGGCTTGAACACGCGAAGAAGCAACGAGATCAAGGACGACGTGAATGGCGACCGACGCTGTAATCCATGACGCGGACCACGCGGACGACGGCCACGGGCGTCCCACCGGCTGGCGCCGATACATGTATTCGACCAATCACAAGGACATCGGCACGCTCTATATCGTGTTCGCGATGATCGCCGGTCTGATTGGTTCGGGGCTGTCCGGCGCCATGCGTCTGAATTTGATGTTCCCTGGAAATCACATTTTCCCTTGGATTTCCTTGCTTCTCAGCGGCGACGGTTCGGCCGATGCCGGCAAGAACATGTATAACGTGTTCACGACGGCGCACGGCGTCATCATGATCTTCTTCCTGGTCATGCCCGCGATGATCGGCGGCTTCGGCAACTGGTTCGTGCCGCTGATGATCGGCGCGCCGGACATGGCCTTTCCGCGCATGAACAACATCTCGTTCTGGCTGCTGCCAGCCTCGTTCCTGCTGCTGATGATCTCGCTGTTCGTCGAAGGCTCGGGCTATCACGGCTTCGCGGGCGGCTGGGTGCTTTATCCCCCGTTCTCGTCCAACGCTGGCTCGCCCGGCCCGGCGATGGATTTCGTCATCCTTTCGCTGCATCTGGCGGGCGCTTCGTCGATCCTGGGCGCGATCAACTTCATAACGACGATCTTCAACATGCGCGCGCCGGGCATGACGATGCACCGGATGCCGTTGTTCGTGTGGTCGATTCTCGTCACCGCGTTCCTGCTGGTGCTGGCGCTGCCGGTGCTCGCGGGCGCAATCACGATGTTGCTGACGGACCGCAATTTCCACACCGCGTTCTTCGATCCGGTCCACGGCGGCGATCCCATCCTGTTCCAGCATCTGTTCTGGTTCTTCGGTCATCCCGAAGTCTATATCCTGATCCTGCCGGGCTTTGGCATCACCAGTCAGGTGGTTTCGACCTTCTCGCGCAAGCCCGTGTTCGGCTATCTCGGCATGGTCTACGCGATGGTCGCGATCGGCGCCGTGGGCTTCGTCGTCTGGGCGCACCATATGTTCACGGTCGGCCTGTCGCTCAACACCCAGCGCTATTTCGTGTTCGCGACGATGGTCATCGCAGTCCCGACCGGCGTCAAGATCTTCTCGTGGATCGCGACGATGTGGGGCGGTTCGATTTCGCTGCGGGCGCCGATGCTCTGGGCGATCGGCTTCATCTTCCTGTTCACGGTCGGCGGCGTCACAGGCGTCGTCCTCGCCAACGCGGGCGTCGATCGGGCGGTGCACGAGACCTATTACGTCGTCGCGCACTTCCATTATACGATGTCGCTGGGCGCCGTGTTCACGATCTTCGCCGGGTACTACTACTGGTTCCCGAAGATGACCGGTTACATGTACGACGAAGCGCTCGCGAAGTGGCATTTCTGGCTGCTGTTCATAGGCGTCAACGTCATCTTCTTTCCCCAGCATTTCCTGGGTCTGGCGGGCATGCCGCGCCGTTACGTAGATTATCCCGACGCCTACCATCTGTGGAACGTGGTCTCCTCGATCGGGGCGCTGATCTCCCTCGTGGCGACGATCTTGTTCCTCTACATCCTCTATGAGGCGTTCGAGCGCAAACGTGTCGCCGGCGACAATCCGTGGGGCGTCGGCGCTACGACGCTGGAGTGGACCTTGCCGTCGCCGCCGCCCTTCCACACCTACGAAACGCTGCCGCGCATCACGGGCGCCGATCATTGATCGGCGGCCCGACCCGGCGCGGTTGGCCCGCGCCGCACACGCGATCGAGCGTCGTGCAAGGATGAATGGGAAATGAGCCTGGTCCGTGAAGAAAGCTCGCGTCTCGCCGCCGCCTCGCCGGCGGAGTACGCCGCCGGGCCGGAGGAGTTTTTTTCGCTCCTGAAGCCGCGCGTCATGTCGCTCGTCGTGCTGACGGCGTTGGCGGGAATGCTGGTTGCGCCCGCAAGCGTTCATCCGGTGGTCGGCTTCGCGGCGCTGCTCGCGATCTCGATCGGCGCTGGGGCCGCCGGCGCGCTCAACATGTGGTGGGACTGCGATATCGACGCGCTGATGGCGCGCACGCGGCTGCGCGCGGTGCCTTCGGGCCTGATCGCGCCGGGCGAGGCGCTCTACTTCGGCCTGACGCTGTCTCTGCTCGCCGTCTTGATCTTGGCGACGGTCGCGAACTTCCTCGCCGGCGCGCTGTTGGCGTTCACGATCTTCTTCTACGTCGTGATCTACACGATGTGGCTGAAGAGGCTGACGCCGCAAAATATCGTGATCGGCGGCGCCGCGGGCGCCTTGCCGCCGGTGGTGGGATGTGCGGCCGTCAGCGGTTCGGTGAGCCTCGACAGCCTCTTGCTGTTCGCGATCATCTTCATGTGGACGCCGCCGCATTTCTGGGCGCTCGCCCTCGTCAAGAGCCGCGACTACGAGCGGGCCGGCGTCCCGATGATGCCCAACGCCAAGGGTCCCTCTCGCACCCGGCTGGAAATTCTGATCTATTCGCTCTTGCTGGCGCCGCTCGGCGTCGCGCCGTGGCTGACGGGAATGGCCGGCCGGCTGTATGGCGCGGCGTCCATCGTCTCGGGCGCGATGCTGCTCGCCCTCGCAGTCCAGGTCTACCGCAACCGCGACGGCTCGGACGCGAACAAGGCGGCGATGCGGCTGTTCTGGTTTACGATCCTCTATCTCTTCGTGCTGTTCGGATTCTTGGTCGTGGAGCGGGGCTTCGGCTTGTTCGAGCGTTGGGGGCTATGAGGGACTTCGCGATGGACCAGCCCCGGCGATCCGACATTGTTTTGACGGAGGGCCAGCTTCGCAATCGGCGCCGTCGCAATCTGGCGATCGGGCTGGCGGTCGGCTTCGTGGCGCTTCTCTTTTACGTCATCACGATCGTGAAGGTCGGTCCCGGCGTCTTTCCGCCGATGCGCTGAGGTCTCGAGATGAGCCCGTTGCCTTCGCTGCAGACACGCAATCGCCGGCTCGCCTGGATCGCGGTCGCGACCGCGGTCGCGATGGTGGGCGCCACTTACGCCGCCGTCCCGCTCTATGGCGAGTTCTGCAAGCGGACAGGCTTCGCCGGGACGACGCAAGTTGCCAAAACAGCCCCCACGATCCGCGGCGAGCGCTCGCTGGTCGTTCGCTTCGACGCCAATGTCTCGCAAGATCTCGATTGGAGCTTCGAGCCGGAAACACCATCGATCACGCTGCGCACGGGCGCCACCGCCACGGTGTTTTTTCGCGTGCACAATCGCTCGCGGCGGCCGACCGCCGCTGTCGCGGCCTACAACGTGACGCCGGAAGTGGCGGGGGGCTGGTTCGACAAGATTTCCTGCTTCTGCTTCAGCGAACAGCGGCTAGAACCCGGCGAGACCGCCGACCTTCCGGTCGTCTTCTTTCTCGATCCGGGTCTCGAGCACGCGCATGAAATGGACGATGTCGAAGCGATCACGCTCTCCTATACGATGTTCGCGGCGTCGGACAGCGACAAGCCGGTCGCGCTCGCGCCCAAAACCCCGGCGGCCGCGCCAAAACTTTGACCCGGCGGAGCTTGACGCGTTGCGCGAAACATAGCAATCCGACCGGGGCCGAGCCGAACGGGTAGACCAAGAGGGACAGTTAATGGCCGACGCGCACGCGAAGCCGCATCACGCTTATCACCTCGTCAATCCGAGCCCTTGGCCGCTGATCGGCGCGAGCTTCGCCTTTCTGACCGCGGTCGGGCTGATCATGTCGATGAAGGGGCTTTCGATCGGCGGGCTCAAGCTCGGCGTTCCCTGTTTCGGAATCGGCGTCCTCGGCCTTTTCTACACCTTGGCGTCATGGTGGACCGATGTCGTCCACGAGGCGGAAACCGGAGACCATTCCCGGGTCGTTCAGCTCAGCCATCGCTACGGCATGATCCTGTTCATCGCCTCCGAGGTGATGTTCTTCGTCGCGTGGTTCTGGGCGTTCTTCGACGCGTCATTGTTCACCGGGGAGCCTATTCAGGCGGCGCGCGTCGCGTTCACCGGCGGCGTCTGGCCGCCCAAGGGCACCGAGGTGCTCGATCCGTTGAATCTGCCGCTGCTCAACACGCTGATCCTGCTCACCTCCGGCGCGACGGTCACCTGGGCGCATCACGCATTGCTGCACAACGACCGTCAGGGTTTGAAGGTCGGATTGACGCTGACCATTATTCTCGGCCTCTGCTTCACCAGCATTCAGGGCTGGGAATATTATCATGCGCCGTTCGCCTTTTCGAATTCGATCTACGGCGCCACCTTTTTCATGGCGACGGGCTTCCACGGCGCGCACGTCATCATCGGCACAATATTCCTGATCGTCTGCCTGCTCCGCGCGCAACTCGGCCAGTTTACGCCGCAACAGCATCTGGGCTTCGAATTCGCCGCCTGGTACTGGCATTTCGTCGACGTGGTGTGGCTGTTCCTGTTCGCCTGCATCTATGTCTGGGGTTCCTGGGGCGCTCCGATCGAGGGCGCGGCGGGCGGTTGAGGGCGGTTTCGCCGCCATGAACTTTCTCGCGCGGGCGGGGCGCGAGGCTGGGAATCACCGGCATGAGCATCGAGGAACCCCGCTATCCTCCGATTTCCGCGACCTCGACGGGCCTCGCCGGCCGATGCCCGCGTTGCGGCGACGGCCGGCTGTTCCTGGGGTTTCTGACCGTTGAGCCGCTATGTCAGGTTTGCGGGCTCGATTTCGGCTTCGCCGATTCCGGCGACGGGCCCGCGGTGTTCGTCACGCTGATCGCTGGCTTCCTCGTGGTCGGGCTCGCCCTGATCGTCGACATGACTTGGGAGCCGCCGATCTGGGTCTTCATGGTCGTGTTCATTCCGCTTGCGTTGGTCGTCTGCCTCGGAATGTTGCGGCCGCTCAAGGGCGTATTGATCGCCCTGCAATTCAAGAACGACGCGGCGCCCGGTCGGCTGGATAAGCCATGAGCGGCGGACGCGTTCGTTCGCTCGCGGCGCCCGCGGCGGCGACATTGATCGGACTGGTCGTGCTGGCCGGCCTCGGCGTCTGGCAGCTGAAGCGCCTGGCGTGGAAGGAAGCGCTGATCGCGGCCGTGGAGGCGCGTGCGCTCGCGCCGCCCGTCGAGATTCCCTCAGCAGAGGAATGGGCCAAGCTCAATCCCCGCGACTACGAATATCGTCATGTCCGCGTTTCCGGCATCTATGATTACGCGCGGCAAGCGATGGTGTTTCGTGCGCTCGCGAGCCCACGCGGGCGCTACGGCGGACCCGGCTATCTCGTCATGACGCCGCTCGAACTCGCCGACGGCGACAGCGTCCTCGTCAATCGCGGTTTCGTGCCCGAAGAGCGCAAGGCCGAGGCGAGCGTCGGAAAGACCGGCCCGGTGGAAGTGACGGGCCTTATGCGCTCGAGCGAGGATCGCACCTGGTTCACGCCCGCGGACGATCCCGCCCATGGGCAATGGTTCACCCGGGACGTCGAACAAATCGCCGAGGCGCTGAAGCTGGGTCCGCACGCGCCGTTCTCGATCGACGCCGACGCGAGCGCCGACGCCGATACGCTACCCGAGGGAGGCGAGACGATACTCGCCTTCCCCAACAACCATCTCTCCTACGCGATGACCTGGTTCGGCATGGCGCTGGCGTTGGCCGGCGTGTTCACCGTCTACGCGATAACGCAGTTGCGATCGGACAAGAACCCGAAGCTCGCGGCGGCAGGCCGCGGTGACGGTGGGTGAACCCGAGTTTCTCTAACGGTTCGCCAGCTTCGGAAATCCGAGCTTCCCCAATTCCCGCGCCGCCTCGGGGCTGCTGCACGCGAAGACCGATGCGCGGATCGAAACCAACCCGAGACTCCTCCCTCTGGCTCCGGAGCGACCCGAAGGTTGCTCGCCGAAAAACCGGACAGGAAACCGTGAATATTTGCTGTTCCGGCTCGCCAAGCCCATTTTAGTGGTTGGCGACGTTACCATCAGCCAAGCGGTGCGCGACTTCGAAGGACTCTTACGCCAGGCTGAGACCCATGAGCTTTGTCGTAAACGTCGGCTATGACGAAGCCCAGCATATATACTACGTTATATCATCGAACATTCCCGGCTTGCACATCGAGGCGTCCACGTTCGAGGAATTCGTGGATTGTGCCAAGGAC
>JBAQGU010000484.1:0-3143 GCA_049287975.1 Roseiarcus sp. | reverse complement strand
GTCCCTGTCCTCGAGCGCGACGGCGGTCGCGTAGTCCGCTGTTTCACCGCCGAGTGAATGGGCGAGCTAGCTGCGGCGGGACCGTGGATTGCTTCGCGGCGCTCGCAACGACGGTTGCTCGCGATGACGGATGCTCATCCGCGATCGGTGCGCTTAGATTTGCGCTCGTTGTCGGCCTCCCGCTTCTGGATATGGTCGGCCTGGTAGTCCTCGCTTTCGGCGGCATACGGTTGGTTCACCGCGCGGCGTGATTCTGATCCGTCGTGGGTCGGCGGACGCGCATCGGGGGAAATCGCCTGGGGGGCGTCGGAGCTTGCCTCCTCGCGTGGAGTGCGCATCTGAATTTCCTTTCCCTGAAATCCGCAGGTCGCGAACCCTTCATGACGGGCGGTAGGACCCAACTCCGCCGCGCGCGACGAGGTTCCCGGCGATCGGTGGAGAAGGCGAAACCGGCGGCGCGCTGAGCCGGATTCGCTACCGATGCGCCGACCAAAGCGCGCGCCCGCGCGCGTCGATTTTTTCGGAGATTTATGATGTCGACGAAGGAGCGGCGTTCCCTTGCGCCCGCCGGGCGCGCTCCTCGGTCGCGCCGCCGCGCCTCCTGCGCTCCTCGAAGCGCTGCAGCACGACATAGAACGAGGGAACGAACAGAACCGCAAGGCAGGTCGAGGCGATCATGCCGCTGAAGACCGCGATGCCGATAGATCTGCGCGCCGCGGCGCCCGCGCCCGTCGCGACCACGAGCGGGACCACGCCGAGGATGAAGGCGAAAGACGTCATGATAATGGGCCGGAACCTGAGCCGCGCCGCCTCGGAGGCCGCATGCAGAATGTCCGCGCCCGCGGCTCGCTGCTCGCGCGCGTATTCGACAATGAGGATCGCATTCTTGCTGGCGAGCGCGATCAGAAGGATGAGGCCGATCTGCGTGTAGAGATTGTTGGCCACGCCGAGATAGGTCAGCGCGCCGACCGTTCCGATCAGAGCCAGCGGCACCGCCAGGAGAACCGCGAGCGGCAGGATCCAGCTCTCGTATTGCCCAGCCAATACGAAATAAACGAGCAACAGCGCGAGGCCGAAGACATAGTAGATCTGCGAGCCGACCTGCTTTTCCTGATAGGACATCGCGGTCCATTCGTAGCCCGTTCCTACCGGGAGGGCCTGCGCGCCGATCTGTTGCATGATATCGAGCGACTGGCCCGAGCTGAAGCCGGGTGCCGGATTCCCGATGACCATAGCCGATGGATAGAGATTGTAGAGGCTGATCAGCGGCGGACCCTGGATCTTTTTGACGTCGATCACCGTTCCGATCGGCGTCATGGTTCCGTTCCCCGCGGCGACCTTGAGGTTGCCGATGTCCTCGGCGCTCGCGCGGTAGTCGGCCAGCGCCTGCGTATAGACCTGGAATACGTGTCCGAATTTGTTGAACTGGGCGGCGTAGGTCGATCCGACGTATGACGACAGGGCGGAAAAGACATTGCCGACCGTGATGCCGAGCGTCTCGGCCTTGATGCGGTCGACGATGACGTCGAGCTGGGGGGCGCCGGCCCGGAAGGTGGTGGCCAGCCTCTGCAGTGAGGATTGTGCATTGCCGTCGCTGACGACGGTGGTGGCCAGGGTCTGCAACAGCGCATAGTCGAAATTGCCGTTCCTGATCTCGACCTGCATGCTGAAGCCGCTGACGTTGCCGATGCCCTGAATCGGAGGCGGCGGTAGAGCGAACGCTATCGCTTGCGGGACGCCTTGCAGCGCGCCGTTGAGGCGCAGGTCGATCGAGCGGAGATCCTGCCCCTTCTCCTTCAGGCGTGCGTCCCAGTCGTTGAGGACGACAAAGGCGACGCCCGCGTTGGCGAGGGTCGCCAAATTGTCGAGTATGGAAACGCCGCTGACGGTGACCACATGGTCGACGCCGGGGATATTCCTCGCGATCGTCGAGATCCGTTGCAAGACCGCGTCTGTGCGCTCCTTCGAAGCGCCGTCCGGCAGTTGCGCGCTGACGATCAGATAGCCTTGGTCCTCGTTCGGCAAGAAAGCGGTCGGCACGCGCGTCAACGCCCAGATTGCGATGCCGACCAGAATGAGCGCGAGGATCACCATCGCGCCGCTGCGACGCGTCATCGCGCCGATCAGCCTCACGTAGCCGCGCTCCGCGAGCCCATAGACGGCGTTGAAGCCGCGGTAAAAGAAGTTGCGCTTTTCGAGAGGCGTCGGCGGTCGCAGCCACAACGCGCATTGCGTCGGCTTCAAGGTCGCCGCGTTGATGGCGCTGATGAAGGCTGTGGCGGCGATGACGAGCGCAAATTGCCGATAGAGCTGTCCGGTCAGTCCCGGCAGGAAGGCGGCGGGGATGAACACCGCCATCAGCACCAGCGTGATGCCGATGACCGGACCTATCAGCTCGTCCATCGCCTTCTCTGCGGCTTGGCGGCCCGGCATGCCTTGCTCGACATAGCGCGAGACGCCTTCGACGATGACGATCGCGTCGTCGACGACGATGCCGATCGCCAGCACGATGGCGAACAGCGTCGAGAGATTGATCGTAAAACCAAGCGCCGCCATCGCAGCGAAGGCGCCGATGATCGTCACCGGAACGGTTGTCGCCGGAACGAGCATCGCTCGCCAATCCTGCAGGAAAACGAGAATGACGATCAGCACCAGAATGCCGGCCTCGATCAGTGTCCGATACACCTCGTTGATAGAAGCTCTCACGAATTTCGTGGTGTCGTAGGGCGTCAGGTAGCTGAGGCCCGCCGGGAAGCTTTTGGCGAGCTCGTCCATTTTCGCTTTGACTGCGTCGGCGACCGCGATGGCGTTGGCGTTCGGCAACAGAGAGATGGCGATACCGGCGGCAGGCCGGCCGTCCAGGGAAAACGACTGGCTGTAAGTTTGCGCGCCGAGCTCGACGCGGCCGATGTCGCGGATTCTGGTGATCTGTCCGCCATTTGTGGAATCGACCTTGACGACGATGTTCCCGATCTCGGCGGGATCGTCCAGGCGGCCTTTGAGGTTGAGCGTATATTGAAAATCCTGGCCTTTCGGCGCCGGCGGCGCGCCGACTTGGCCGGCGGCGACTTCCTGGCTCTGCTGCTGTATGACGTTGATGACGTTCTGCGGCGTCAGGCTTCGCGCCTGAAGCAGGTCCGGGT
>JBAQGU010000483.1:0-4760 GCA_049287975.1 Roseiarcus sp. | reverse complement strand
CCCACGTGCCGTCCTCGACCGTCACGCGTACGCCATTGACGGTGACGACGTCGCGGATTTTCTGGCCCGTCAGCCGCTCGCCCTTGGCCTGCATTTCGTGGAACCGCGCGACCACGCGATCGGCGACTGCATATTTGAGCTCGTCGGGACAGTGAGGCGACATGGTCGGGGAACCCCAGGTCTTCGGCAGATCGCGATAGAGATCGGCCATCGACTTCCCGGGGTTCCGGTCGAGCATGTCGAGCACCGCGCTCGCGGTGACGAAGCCGTCGTCGTAGCCGCGCCCGACCGGTGCGTTGAAAAAGAAATGGCCGGACTTCTCGAACCCCGCCAGAGCCTTCAAATCGCGCACGCGGCGTTTGATGTGGGAGTGGCCGGTCTTCCAATAATCGACCTTCACCCCCCGCCCTATCAGCGCCGGATCGGTCGCGAACAGCCCGGTCGATTTCACGTCCACCACGAACGTCGCGCCGGGATGCAGTTTCGACAGGTCCCGCGCCAGCATCACGCCGATCTTGTCGGCGAAGATTTCCTGGCCCTCGTCGTCAACGACGCCGCAGCGGTCGCCGTCGCCGTCGAAGCCGAGCGCGACATCCGCGCCTGTCTCCTTCACCGCTGCCGCCATCGCGTGCAGCATGTGCAAGTCCTCGGGGTTCGGATTGTAACGAGGAAAAGTGAAATCGAGCTCGCAATCGAGGGGCACGACCTCGCAGCCGAGCGCGCTCAGCAGCGCAGGCGCGAAGGCGCCCGCCGTGCCGTTGCCGCAGGCGGCGACGACCTTCAGCTTACGCTGCAATTTCGGCCGGCTGCCGAGATCGGCAAGGTAGCGCGCGGGAAAATCGTCGACGAAGCGATAGGCGCCGCCCTCGCCATATTGGAAGTCGCCGCCGATTACGATTTCGCGCAAACGTCCCATTTCCTCCGGCCCGAACGTCACCGGCCGTGCTGCACCCATCTTGACGCCCGTCCAACCGTTGTCGTTGTGCGAAGCGGTGACCATCGCGACGGCCGGAACGTCGAGCGCGAACTGCGCGAAATAGGCCATCGGCGTGATCGCGAGGCCGATATCGCAGACCTCGACGCCGGACCCCATGAGCCCCGCGATCAGCGCGTATTTGATCGAGGCGGAATACGAGCGGAAATCATGCCCGACGACGATTCTGTTGGGAACGCCGAGTTCGCCGAGCAACTTGCCGAGGCCCATTCCGAGCGCCTGAACCCCCATCAGGTTGAGTTCGCTCCCGAACAGCCACCGCGCATCGTATTCGCGGAAGCCGGTGGGCTTGACTAGTGGGCGCGACTCGTACGCATAGCTGTTGGGCTTCAGATCGGCTTGCGGCTTGGGAAACAAGTTCGTCCTCGCGAGAGCAATTGCCGACTGTCCGGCACGCCTTGCGAGGACCGTATACAGGCGACTCGCCCCGAGGGGAATTGCGCCGTCCCGCCGCTACTGACGCAAGAACAGCAAGCCGTCGCGCTGCTCCACGCTCGCGAGCCGCTTGATGAAGCTGGTTCCGAGCAAATCGGGAGTTGCGACCTCGGGCGGCGCAATGATCGCCTCCACGTCTTTCATATATATGCCCTGGAAGCTGATCTCCGGCACGGTCGCGGCAAACGCGGTGATCAGGCCGTTGGCCGTCGACATGCGGTATCTGCGTCCAAACGGATCCGCGGAGACGCCCAGCCGTTCCGCTGTCTGCCAGGACAAAGAAACGAAGCTGGCGCCCGTGTCCACCACCATCGGAACTATTTGTCCGTTGATGAGGACATCGACGTAGTATTGTCCGTGCGGGTTGGGGCGAAGAATGGCCTCGCGAGAGCCCGCGCTTTCCTCCGCGACCACGCGCTGAGCCGCCATCGGGGCCGGCGCGACGGCGGCGGCGCCGGCCGCATCGACCCGTGGCTTGATGCCATAAGAGAGCAGTTGCGGCGCGAACAGGGCAATCGCGAGCGAGCAGACCAAGAACAGGGTGGCGGTCTTCAACATGGCGTCGCCCTCGACGGCAGGCCGGCTCGCGACTTCGAGCGCCACCGTCATTGTAGGCGTCGCGGAGAAAGATTCTGTAAATATGCACGCATAAAACTGACCGGATCAAGAGCAGCGAAAGTCCGGGGCGCGGACGTAAGCGCGGTCGCCAACCGCGCAGCTTCCGACCAGGCTGGCACTCTCGGAAAATGAGACCTCTACGACGTCCGCGCTCAACGAACGCGGCTTAGACATTCGCCGCTCAGTCGAGCGACGAGATCGCGCGGGGACCTGTTTGGAGCACCGCGAGGAAGGCATAACGACGGTACAGCGGGGCGAAGTCGAGGGTCAGCGACCGGGCCTGCGCGAACGCGACCAGATCGGCTTCGAGCGTGACGCGCGGGTGCACGGAAAAAAGTTCCAGCCACCGCCGCAGACAGACGCGAAAGGCAGAAGGAAACCCCCGCTGGTCGCCAAAATCGACGATGTGCAGCGAGCCGCCGGGCGCCACAAGCGCAGCGGCGTGTTCTATCGTCTCCCGCCACGGGGGAATCATCGATAGCGCGTAAGATACGAAGATCCGGTCGTACGCTTCGACGCCGAACAGGGCCTTCGGATCGAAATCGGTCGCATCGCCTCGGGCGAGCGCGATCCGCCCTGTCAATCCTGCCCGTTCGATCCGCGCCCGCGCGGTCGACAGCATTTCCTCCGATATGTCGATCCCGTGGGCGTGCACATCTGGATACGCGCGGACGGCGCGGATCAGGTTTCGGCCCGTCCCACAGCCGATCTCCAACACGCGCGCGCCCGCCGGCGGCGCGAGCGTATCGATCAATTGATCGCGTCCGAGCAGATAGAACTTGCGCGTGAGGTCATAGATATGCCGCTGGCGCCGATACATCCGGTCCATCAGACCGGCGGCGTCGCTCGGGCGGCTAACGTCGAGCATCGGACCGCACGTAGAGATGAAAGGCGCCGTAAATCGAAGAGCGGTCGCGCGCGCCGAATTCGCGCGATCGCGGAGCGTCATAATCGAAGACGTCGAGGATTTCCGCGGGAACGCGGCCGGGCAGCAGCCGCTCGTCGGCGGCAGTGCGGAAAATCACCCGCGCGCCGGGACGCGCGGTGCGCCGTATCTCGGTCCAGAGCGCGGTCAGGGCGGCATCGTTCATCCAGTCCTGGGCATCGAGCAGGACGTAGGCATCGAGGCTCTCCGATGGCTCCTCCGCGAGCACGGCGGTCAACGATCCATGATCGATGCGCACCCGATCGGCGCGTGCTCGCAGGGCTTCGAAATTCTCACGTTCGAGATAGGGCGGCAGACTGCGATCGCTCGCCAGCGCATAACGGCGTCCAAACGCCTGCCAGGCAAAGTAGTTTTCCCGAATCGGAAAGTCGCAGGCCAACCGCTCGACGCGTCGTTTCAAGACCGCGGCAATGCCATCGGGCCCGTCCCCCGCAAGCGCGCGATACTGGGAGGGCGGAATTCCGAGGCCATAGAGCGCCGAGGGACGGCGGGTGAGCCACTGCACAAATCGCTTTTCAAACAGCGGCGCGATCTCCTGCTCGAAGGCGCAACGTTGCTGATCCATCGTTTCCGCCGCCAGCACGGCGTCGAGTCGCTTGCCGTACAGACGGGCGACGAGGTGACCGGCGCCGATGAAGCGCCCCAACAATCCATGGCGATAGAAATTGCGCGCGAAGGCTTCGATATGTCTTCGCCCGTCGAGGCCGCGCGCATCCCAATAGGCGCGCGTCGTCTCGTCCAGGTGCGGGCGCAGCCAAGTCTCGTAGATGTCGAGATTTCGAGGGGTGTCCGCCCAGCCGAAGAAGTCGAAAAACGCCACATGGTCGGGCAGCCGCCGCAAACCTTCGATCTTCAGCCTGTTCAGCGCGATATGCGCGCCGTTGAGATCGACAGCGATGATCTCGGCGGGATCGGCGACCAGGTAAGAAAGCACGTTGCAGCCGCCCGAGGCGATCGCGGCGATCCGGTCCGAAGGCCCGAGTCGCAGCGCCTCCATGTCGACGACCGGATCCTCCCAGATTTGCGGGTAGACGAGATTGCGAAACGCGAGCGTAAACAGCCGTTCTTGAATTCCGCGGCGTGAGAGGGGACGATTTCGGTGAACAGCCGCGCCGAGGCCACGCTTGGTTTCGCGCTGGATGGCTTCGCGCAATGGGCGCATCTCGGCCGGCCTCTCACTATTCGATGGGGCGGCCCGAATATGTGAGTCGCGTGACAGGGGCGTGACGGCGGCGGGGACGGCCAGCATGGCGAGACGACCACCGCGTCAACCGAGCCGAAAACCGGCGCGCGGGAGGCGCCCAAGGCCGAGACCGCGGCGACCGGCAGAGGAAAAGCGGCGGCCGACCCTGCCCTCCGGGCCCTCGATGGACCTTACGCCGCCATTGGCCAAGCCGCGATTCTCCGATTAGGAAGGCGCGCCGCTCCCGAGCAAACCGCGGCGGTCGGCATCGAGACGGATTCCAGCATGAGCAGCGCTTCCCCCGCCGAGCACGAACGCGCTCACGGACTCGCGGTTTTCGCCGCGGCGACGTTCCTGCTGGGGATGGGCCTCATCGTCGTGCTCGAGCGCGTCGGCGCGCCGAACGGGTTCGTCCAGGCGCTCGGACCGCTTCTCGCACTCCTGGGAGTGTGCGTCATCGGGGTTCTGACCCGTGCGCCCAACCTGCTCGATTTTCTGGCGGCGCGGCGCTCGGCGCCGACGTTCTATGGCGGCCTGGCGTTCGCGGCGACCGCCGCGGGGTTCGTGATGGCGATGGCCTCGGC
>JBAQGU010000482.1:0-3030 GCA_049287975.1 Roseiarcus sp. | reverse complement strand
TTTTTATGCTCGAGATATTGCAATGCCAAACTCAGATTGGCTCGGCTCGGGACAGATGCCCTTAAAAAACACGACTATTCGAGCAAAGCGCGCGGACTTGACATGCTCTTCGCGCTGAGAACACTATATGAAACTGCATGTATTATCGGACCGTGCGGCACATTGGCGAAGCCGAGCGTATGCCGGCACGACTATCGCCGGGGTTGGCGAGTCGATCTATCGCCGAGCAACGACGCTCGTGATAGCTTGGGAAAGTCACGGGAAGGGTGGAGGGGAGCATGATCAAGATGAATCGACGAGAAACGCTCGCGCTGGGGGCAGCAACATTTCTGTCCGAGCTGATTCTTGGCGGCGGCGGCGGAGCTTTCGCGCAGGCGAGCGACACGCTGACGATCGCCTTCAACGTCAACCTGCCGTCGTTCGACCCGACGACGGGGCCTTCGGCGGTCAATCCCACGATCCAGGCGATCTATCGCGCAGTCTACGATCAATATGTCGGTCAGGACCCCGATCTTTCCTTTGCGCCCGGGCTTTTGACAAAATGGGGCTGGAACGAGGACAAGACGAAGGCCTGGATGGACGTGCGCGAGGGCGTCGTCTGGCATGACGGCGCACCCTTCACGCCCGAGGACGTCGTCTGGTCGCTGGAGCGCGCGGGCGATCCCAAGACCGGCAATCCGATCCAGTTCGTCTGGAGCGGGCTCGACAACTACAAGATCGAAGGCCAACGCATCACCGCCGACGTGAAGCAGTTCGACCCGACGATCTTCAAATGGATGGCGTTCCTCACCGGCTATATCCTGCCCAAGACCTACTACACGAAAGTCGGCGCTGAAGGGTTCGAGAAGAAGCCGATCGGCGCCGGGCCCTACATGGTCGACGAATATCAGGGCAACGCGTTCCTGCGCCTGAAGCGCAACGACAAATATTGGGGACCGAAGCCGGCATTCGCAACGGTCGTGTTCAAGTTCGTTCCCGATGGAACGAGCCGGGTCGCCGAGATCGAAAGCGGGTCGTCCGACGTAACGCTGGAAATCCCCTACGAGGAATATGATCGCTTGCGGCAGAAACCGGGCCTCGCCGGCGTCTGCGAGCCCGTCTCCGACATCGGCATGATCTTCATCACCAATGTCGAGAAGGAGATGCTGGACGAGAACGTCCGCCAGGCTGCGATCCACGCTATCGACAAGGACCTGATCGCCAAGCGATTGCTGCGCGGCTACGCGACGCCGATCGCGACGTTGGAGGCGCCGGGCTACGAGGCCTTCGATCCGTCTATCAAGGTTCCCTACGATCCGGAAATGTCGAAGAAACTGCTCGCGGCGAGCGGCTATTCGCCGGAGAAGCCGGTCAGGTTCAAGATCCAGACGACGCGCGGCTTCAAGCCGAAGGACTACGAGATGGTCCAGGCGATCGTCGGCATGTGGCGCAAGGTCGGCATCGACGCCGACATCGAAGTCTACGAAATCGCCAAGCATTACGAGCTGCGCGCGGGGCACAAACTCGCCCCGATGGCGTTCTACAATTGGGGCAATGCGATCGGCGATCCAGCGACGTCGACGGGTTTTGCGATGTTCACCGCCTCGCCTCATTCGGGCTGGAAGTCGAAGGATCTCGACGACATGATCGGGCCGCTGTGGGGCGAGAAGGACGAGGCCAAGCGGATCGCCGGCTGGAAGGCGGTCGACAAATATATCGCGGAAAAGGGCTATGTGATTCCGCTGATCCAATATTCGCAGCCCATCGTCTACAAGGCGAGCCTCAAGGTCACGGCCAACGCGACCGGGGCGCTGGAGCCGCGATTGGTCGCCAAGGCCTGAGCTTCCCTTCTCCCGTACTTGCGGGAGAAAGTGGCGCGGAGCGCCAGATGAGGGTCGTCTTTCGACGGGCTATGGCGCCGGATGAGGGTCGTGACCGCCCCAGGCCCTCACCCCAACCCTGTCCCGCAAGCGGGAGAGGGTGCGTTTCGCACTCGCGCGACGAGCGTGATTCATGAACCCCGCCGCCAACCGTCTCTTGATGGCCACCGTCACCCTGAGCGGCGTCGCGACGATCGTGTTCGTGCTGCTGAGAATCGTGCCCGGCGATCCGATCGCGATGATGATATCGCCGGGCGCGACCCCGGCCGACATAGCGGCGCTCCGCGGCCATTATGGCCTCGACGCCTCGCTCCCCGTGCAGTTCCTGGTCTGGATCGGGGGTCTCCTGCGAGGTGATTTCGGCACGTCCATATCATTGCATCGCAATGTGCTCGAAATACTCGGCGAACGCCTGCCGGCCACGCTCGAGCTCGCTGCCGCCTCCCTGGTCTTCGCCGCGATGCTCGGCGGCGCCATCGCGGTGTTTGCGACGCTGATAAGCGAATCGGCCTTGGCCCCGATGATCGACGCGGTCAACGGCCTGTTTCTCGCTGTGCCTGATTTCATCTGGGCTTTCGCGCTCGTCTTGTTGTTTGGCGTCCTCCTGCCGGTGCTGCCGCTGTCTGGCCGAATCGATCCCAGCATTGGCGAACGTTTCGTGACCCCGTTCTATCTCCTGGAGAGCCTCGCCACTCTGCGGTTCGCGGCGGCCCTCGACCTGCTTCGTCATATGATCCTGCCGACGCTGGCGCTCGGCCTGCCGCTGGCCGCCGTCATCACGCGCGTTCTCAAAGAATCGTTGCGTGAAGCGATGGTGCAGGACTACGTGCTGCTCGCTCGCCTCAAGGGCATGTCCAACCTGCGCCTGGTGTTGCAGGAAGCGCTTCGCAACGCGCTGGCGCCGACGCTCGCCCTGACGGGCGTTCAGTTCACCTTTCTGATCGGCGGCACGGTGATCATCGAGCGGATATTCGCCTATCCCGGTATCGGCAACATGGCGGTCGACGCGGTCATCAATCGGGATCTGCCGCTGATTCAAGGCCTGGCGCTTGCATTCGGCGCGCTGTTTATAATCGTCAATCTGATCGTCGATCTCCTCGTGGCGCTGTCCAATCCGAGATTGCGGCATGACTGAAACGACGTCGTCATTGCGAGCGCAGCGAAGCAATCC
>JBAQGU010000481.1:0-4737 GCA_049287975.1 Roseiarcus sp. | reverse complement strand
GTCAAATGCATTGCGGCGCAGAAACGACGGCCGTCCAGATCTCCGAAAATTGAATTGCTTCGGTTTGCGCGACTGGCGGCGGGCGAAAACGCCGCCACCGCCCGAGCCGCGCCATGCGCGGATCGCTGTATCGCGGTACGAGTTGGAGAGCACTCTTCCAAGCCTGCATAGAACGACAAATCATCACGCGAGGGAGGCATTGCAAGTCCCCGCGCCGATCCGGAATCCGCGTCGTCTCGAGAGCCGAGCGTCTTTCGCCGCCGAACCGTGACCGCCTCAATAAATGGTAACGTTGTGGAGCGCTCATCGTGGCCTCTTGCAGAAATCTATTTATAGGTTAAGTAGACCGCCGAACAATTGAAGGGAGAGCAACCCATGGCCGCATCAAACTCTGAATCTACCGATTTTGTCGCCCTGGCGGCGGAGGTGGTATCCGCCTTTGTCGGGAACAATTCAGTCCCGGTGGCGGAATTACCAGGCCTCATAAGTTCTGTGCATTCGGCGTTGGTGAAAATCGCGGACGGCGCTGGCGCCGCCGCCACCCCGGAACCAGAGGTTCTCACTCCCGCGGTGTCGATTCGCAAATCGATGAGTCCCGACCATCTCATCTGCCTTGACGACGGGCGCCGTTTCAAATCCTTGAAGCGGCATCTGGCGACGCTCGGAATGACGCCGGATCAATATCGCGCGAAGTGGAATTTGCCTGCGGACTACCCGATGGTGGCTCCCAATTACGCCGCGGCGCGGTCGGCGTTGGCGAAGAACATGGGCCTCGGGCAGAAGCGGCGGAAGAGGGGCTGACCGCCACGTTCGCCGGTCGTGTGCGTGGCGATGCGCTCGCCCGGCGCGATTGCTGCGCGCCTGGCCTCGATAAGGAAAGCGCCCAGATGGACGTCGCGGCGCCGGGGTTTCAATGGGATGAAGCGCTGAAGATACGTTCAAACGCGGCGATGTCGACGCGATCCTAAATCGATATGCCGAAGGTGTCATACCGATTCGCGGGTCTTCCGGAAATCCGGAGAAGGCGTCGGCAGAAAGATTCCTTCGCGCCCGCTTCGCGCGGCAAAATAACTACAGATTGGAAAAGACTCTGTTCATGATCGAGGGGCTTCAAGATCGGGCCACTATTCCGCGTCCTGGGAAGATGCGCGGACCGGCTTGGCGATGCTCGGGCGGGGCGCGACGGCAAGCTGCAATTGTGGGACGCCGCGATGACTGTCTGGGAAGCGGGCGCCGACCCCTCGATGATATTCTTGTGAGTCGCACACTTTCGCGCCGCGATACCAAGGCTCCGGTCGTCGTCGAGCAATTCGCCAGCGCGTACGCTGTCTCGTCGACCTGATGTAAGAAGCATTGGATTGCCGACGGCAGTTGATTGGGGATCACCGGGTTGTCGGGCTTCTTCGCGGTCGAGGACCCCCTTGCCTTCGATCACGAATCTCTGATCTTATTCCCCCGAGTTCGGCGCCACTTCGTTGCGTAAGGAGACGCCTGGAAATTACCGAGTCAGGCGGCTTCCGCCACCGCTCGTCATGCCTCCCCGGACTTGATCCGGGACCGAGCCGGGCATCCAGGCGGGCGCTCTTGGTGATTATCCGCAGACGTCGGCCCTGGATGCGTGGGTCAATCCCCGGGTCAAGTCCGGGGACATGCGCGACGAAAACCGAAAGCGTAGCGCTTATTTCTGGGCGTTGCGTAAGCGCCCACGACGGGAGCAGCTGCGGGGAAAGGAGTTACATTTGTGTCGACAACAGAAAAGCTGACCAAACCTGAATGGGATATCTTGTTCAAGCAGGCGTCGGACGCCATCGATTTGATCACTGAAAATCCGAATATACTGCGCGCGTTTGTCGATCTCTTCAAGAAGGGGAGATTATCTGACGCGCGGGCCTTGGCGCGTCGGCTCGAAGGGCAACGCGCAGCGGTGGATTCCAATCGCCTTTGTTCGGGTGAGCGAAAAAAGTAGGCCGCCTCTCCGCGCTCCGTCGACCAACCGAGCGCCAGCGACGAAACCGACAGGAAAATCGATGGTCGTCGTCTTCGACATCGGCAACGTGTTGCTGCGTTGGAACCCTCGCAATCTGTTTCGGAAGGTGGTTCGCGGACGAGGACGCTATGGAAGCCTTTCTCGCGACGGCCTGCGCGATGGATTGGGTCGTCGAAACTGACCGCGCGCGATCCTTCCAGCCGGCGCTCGACGCCCGCATTGCCGCGTATCCGCAATATGAGCGCGAGTTGCGGATGTTCGACGAGCTGTGGATCGACACCCTCGGCGGCCCGATCCACGAAAACGTCGAATTGCTCGAACGGCTGCGCCTGCAGGGCGAACGTCTCTATTCCATCACCAACTTCTGCGACGAAAAATTCGAGATCGCCCGGGGGCGGCGCCCATTTCTCGATTCCTTCGACGGGATCATCGTGTCCGGCCCGGAAGGTTTGGTCAAACCCGACGCGCGCATCTTCGATCTATTCTTGACGCGATTCGGTTTTTCGGGACGAAGTCTTGTTCATCGACGATTCCGAACGCAACGTCGCGGCGGCTCGCGTGGTGGGCATGCAGGCGATTCATTTCGTCGACGGCGTCGACCTGACGGCGGAACTGCACGCGCGGGGACTGCTGAGGTAGAGGCGCCCTACGCGACGCCCAATATCCTATCCAGCCTTCGACCTGTGCGCGGGTGCGTTCGGACGGGTCGAGGGACGGCTTAAGAAACCCCCGCAACGTCCCGTCATGGTCGGCGCCTGAAAGCCACTTCGCGACGCTGTAGGCGTCATGCTGATCCGCGGTTCGATCCTGACGCGCAAAGCTCGGGGTCCACAGCCTGGGATAGACTTCAGCGATGGCGGAGCGGCCGGCCGGAACCTCCCAACCGTCGAAAGGCCAAAAGTGGACGCGCTTGCCGAGGCGTTGGCGGATGAACCGTAGCCAGGGAATTCCCGCATGCGTCGATTTTGCCACTGAACCCTGGACATGGAATTGAAAAACAGATTTCGCGCCGCCGGCTCGTTTCTCCGTGATGCGACGCCAACCGCGGTCCCCGCTTCGTGCGGCGCCGTTGCCCTCGCGGCCCTCGAGCACGGATTCGACGTAGATGTTCTCATCTGTCGGCCAATAGCGTTGGAAGTCGTCGAGGAAAGAAGGCCAGTCGGGCTTCAACCCGTGGACCTCGAAGTACCGCAGTGGGAACGAAAAACCGTGATCGATGCCGACCAGCAGAGGTTCCAGGCGGCCGAGCTGGTCGACCAACCACTCGGCGATCTCGCGTCGTGCCCAGTATTTGCGCGGCGACGGCGGCGGCGGAACTTCGGACGGGGGCGCGTCCCCTCGGCCTCGAAGATCCGCAATCCCGGTAGACTGTCCCCAGGCGTCTGCGCACCCGAATAGTCGATTCCGACGTAGCGTGCGAATGCCTTCATGAGGCCGGCTCCATTATTTCGAGACAAAGACGCAAATTCAAGAGAGACCTCTCGCCAGCTGCGATTTGATTCCCCCACGGGACTTCTCGATGACCTCGGCGGCCGTCGGCGGATTCGGCGGATGCCAGCTGAGGCACAGCGGCGCGCGGATCTTGAGCGGCCGGGCAAAACCCTCGGTGGAGAAATAGAATTCGCCCCTGGTCAGCCTCCCGATGTCCTCGGCGGCGCCGCCCTTGCTGGCCATCAGCTCTTGCGTCGCCTGGATCGTGGCGGGCGCGCTCATACGGCCGTAAACTTGAGTCGTGCAGTTCGACACGATCGCATTGTCGATGCCCTTGGGTAGCTGGGTGGCGAAAATCATGCCGAGCCCGTATTTTCGCGCCTGCGCCGCGAGCGACAGAGCGCTCCGCTTGCATGCGGTCCCGACCTGCGACGGCGCGAAGTTCTGCGCCTCGTCCAGCACGTAGAGGCGGCCGGTCGGGCTCGGATTTGGCTTGATCCAAGTGAACAGCGCCATCTGCAATTGATTCACGAAAGACTGCTTGGCCGAGTCGCTCGCGAGGGCCGCCAGGTTGATCACCGAAATCCGGGTCTTGTGGCTTTCGCCGTAGAAGAGACGCTTGGGATCGAGACTCGGTCCGCTCGACTTCAGCAGCGGATTTGTGGCGACGGCGGCGAGAAGCTGATTGGCGATCTCGCCCGCCAGCTTCGGCGCATCGCCGATCATGCTGGCCTGCTCGGGAAGTTCCGACAGCAAGCTGATGAGGTCCTCGAGCGCGCCGCCGCCGCTTCTGGCGAAGAGACGCAACGCGTCGGCGAGGACCCCTCTCTTGAGAGAGGCCCTCTGGCCCGTTCCGCCGAGATAGGGCTCGAGCGTCGCCTGCGCCATCTCGACCGCCTGCGCCCGATCATCCTCGGTCTGGCTGTCCTCGCCGCCGCCGATCGCCGCGAAATCCGGGAGCAGATTCAGCGAGAGCGGGTTGCCGCTGCTCACGCCTGGCGTCCAGACGACGACTTCCGCGCGCGCACGATAGGCGGCGGCCCTGACCGCGTCTTCGTCGCTGAATTCCCGCGGTCGCGTGGGCCAGGGATCGCCGAGGCGGGAAAGATCATTGTTGATGTCGAGCACGATCGCAGGAATTTCGAGCAGCGCGGCTTCCTCGACGATCCGGCGCAAGAGCACGGTCTTGCCGGACCCGGACCCGGCCAGGATCGCCATATGACGTGGGAGCAGCTCGGCGGCGAGCGCGACGGGATCGCCCAGCGCGCCGCGTTCGAAGCGCCGGCCGATAGGGATCACGAGCGCCGCCGCGGACACCC
>JBAQGU010000480.1:0-5176 GCA_049287975.1 Roseiarcus sp. | reverse complement strand
CCATTGAAACACCGCAGCATTATGGCCATAATCCATTGCGCTACGATCCTGTGCAGCGTGCGTACAATGGATATAAAGAACTACAGGGCTGGCCTTTCTTTCGCGACTTCGCTAAACCCACAACCGGATTTGTAAGTGTAAGTCGGATAGTCGACAATTCGTCGCCATACTTCGAATGGATCGATCCTGAGGCAATAATTTCGGGATTTGATTTGTCATTTTATCAGGCTGACGCAGATAACGCCCGGAATATATTAAAATATTTTGGTAATAAACCTGATTGGTATAGCCCAGAAATTACCTCTGATGGCAATCATCAGCTTGCTCGCGGCGAGATATCAGATGTATCGGCACTTCGCTTTAAAACATTGCTTCACGACACCAATGCACACCTTGCGCTCTTGGAAATGCAAAGGATCACTGCGCTGAATGGATTTCGTGATCGGACTTATTTTGGACTCGGCGGTCAGGATTTGAAAGTTTTTACATCGCGATTCTTATGTCCACATCGACTTGAATTCCTGGTCTACGAATTTCAGTTAACTGGGGAAAGCAGCTGGGACTTTCAAGTTGCGAAATGATGCGCAACGTTATGGCGACTTCGCGATTAACCGATTTCCGGATTCGGGTGCCTGTCACGAAACTCTTGATTGTCCGGAAGGCGCGTTCATGCGGGCAAAGCCTCTCGAAACACGACTGTTTATAAAATACGCTGTCTTTTTGCATTTATCTCAAAAGCAATTTCGAGAGAGCCTTTTTAGATACCTCGGAATCCTTCGTTTTTGAGAGACGACTGCCATGAACCACGGCAACGGGCGGAAAGCGGACGTCTGGTTATTGGTCACACCAGGTAAAGCGGCGCGCAGATTGTGTCCAACCTCAGTTCTGTGCAAGGTCGGCTCGAGCTATTCTGAAGAGCCTGGGATGGAGATTTTGTAGCATGGCGAAGCTCGTCTTTGGAATGAACCAGTCCCTGGATGGCTACGTCGACCACCAGGAATTTGCGCCTGGTCCCGTGCTCTTTCGTCACTTCATCGAGCAAGTGCGCGGCCTGACGGGCAGTGTGTACGGCCGCCGCATGTACGAGGTCATGCGTTATTGGGACGAAGACCTTCCGGGGTGGGGCGCGGAGGAGCGCGATTTCGCGGCGGCGTGGCGGCGCCAACCGAAGTGGGTCGTGTCGCGCTCGTTGAAGTCAGTCGGGCCCAACGCCACGCTTGTCGAGGATGATCTCGAGGCGGCGATGCGTGGGCTGAAGGCTCGGCTCGTTGGGGAGATTGAAGTTGCCGGACCAGACCTGGCGCGAAGCCTGAGCGACCTTGGTCTTATCGATGAGTATCGACTGTACCTCCATCCCATCGTACTTGGTCGCGGCAAGCCCTTCTTCGCCGGCCCCCGGCCGCCGCTCCGCCTTGTGGCCAGCGATCCAATTGGCGAGGACGTGATCAGGTTGACGTACGTTCCCGCATGATCGCGCGACTTGCTCGACGGACTGCGCCGAGGCGTCAAGTCCGCTTTCGGTCGATAGCTTCCACTGACGATCTCTCAGAATTCACCGTTTTTCAGAGACGCCGATTTACCGTGCTTCTCTCAAAAGCAATTTTTAGGCAGCCTTTTGGGATGACTCGGAATCCTTACTTTTCGAGAGACACCCGCAAATAGTCGATTTCTGAATTTTACCGTCACGACCTGAGGGAGGCGCGTAGCAGCCGCGCGCCGATGGCGTCTCCGATCCGTGTCATGAGCCCGAGCGGGTGCGCCAATACTGAGATCAGCGTGCCGCGCGCATGGCTCTCTCGGCGACCGAGCCTCGCGCCGATCTGTCGCAGCGCCGCTGCGGCGGCAGGCAATGGCCGGAAGAAGACGGTGATATCCGCAATGCGTCCATCACTGCCAAAGCGCAGATGGTCGACGAATTCAATCTCCAGGCCGTCGACCTTCGCCCGGCCGACCAGGAAACCACCCTCATCGCCCATGAGTTCAGCGGTGTAGCGGAAGTTCTCGAACACATCGAGGACGATGCCGGCCAGCGTCTCGATCTGCTCGCGGCCCTTGAATGTGAGCTTGTCGGTGAGCGGCGAATGGAATTCGGCGTCAACGGCGAACGCATCGGCGACTGCGCGAGCGTCGCGCCTCTCCATGGCGGCGCGCATGGACGATCCGGCGGATAGGTTTGCGACAAGGGTCATCGGCTCGGCTCCCTTATATGTTGCGATGATATATTGCCATAACTGATATGATTTGGCAAGCCGCTTTGATGACCGACAAAGGAATCCGGCTGAGGCCGCCCGACTACGTCGCACTGGGGATGGTTCGCCTGGGCGCGCGATCGGGCTACGATATCAAGAAGGCCGTGCGCGACTCGATCCGGTTCTTCTGGACGATTTCCGAGGCGCAAATCTATCCTAGCCTGGAGCGGCTGGAGCGGGGGAACCTCGTGCGGGGGCGCTCCGCGCCGCAAGGCAAGCGCCAGCGGCGGAGCTTCGACATCACGCCGCAAGGCGAGGCCGCTCTTCGCGGTTGGCTGAGCGCCGGGGAGGCGATGCCGTTCGAGCTGCGTGACGTTGGGCTCGTCAAGCTGTTCTTTGCCGACGCGCTGGACCCCGCCGACGCGGTTGGGCTGTTGCAGGCCGTCATCGAGCGCAGCCGCGAGCGCGTGGCCGCTTTGGACCGGATAGAGCCCGAGGCCAGGCGCTACGAAGCCGCAGGTATCCATCACCCGGCGTTGACATTGCGCCTGGGCATCGCCTTCCACAAGGCGATCATCGACGTGTGCGCAAAGTTCGAGAACGAGCTGGCCGACTCGAAAAATCCCTAAGCTGCCCGACCCAGACGCGTTGAATCCGTAGGCGTTCGTGAATGATCGCAACGAGTCGATAGCGATCGCCGACGATCTCTCTCAGAATTCGACCGTTTTTCAGAGACGCCGATTTACCGTGTTTCTCTCAAGAGCAGTTTTGAGTCATCCTTTTGGGATGACTCGGATTCCTTCCTTTTTTGAGAGAGTCGCGTGCGCTGTTCGGGGTAGTCACCGCGGACGGGGCCATGGCCGCACGGCATGCGCCTTACGCGACCGAGCGCTCCCCTCACGCCGGCCGCTTCCTCGCCGCGACGACCGCGTCCGCGGGCTTGCCGGCCAATTCCGACAGATGATCGAACTTGGTCTCGAACCCGCCGACCCCCGCCGTCGCCGAGCGCAGTTCGACGATGAGATCGCCGATTTCGGCCTCCGGGATCAGCGCGCGCAGGGTTTCCCAGCCCTGCCAGCCCTCGCGCGCCTCGAAGCCCAGGATCTGGCCGCGCCGTCCGCTGACGAGCGCGCTCGCGCGCGCCAGCGCATCCGAAGGCACGTAGATCGAAACCGCGAGCACGGGTTCGAGCAAGATGGGCTTCGCCTTGGGCAAGGCCTCGCCGAGCGCGATTTTCGCCGCCGCGCGAAACGCCATGTCGGAGGAATCGACGGTGTGATAGGAGCCGTCGAGCAGGGTGACCGCGACGTCCACCACGGGAAAGCCCAGCGGCCCGCGTGTGAGCGCGTCGCGCGCGCCTGCCTCGACCGACGAGAAATATTGCCTCGGCACCGTGCCGCCGTGCACCGTCTCGGCGAAGCTGAAACCCTCGCCGCGCGAGCGCGGCGCGACCTCGACCACCACGTCGCCGAACTGCCCATGGCCGCCGGACTGCTTCTTGTGGCGCCCGCGCACCGTCACCGATTCGCGAATGGTTTCGCGATAGGCGACGGAGGGTTTTTTCGTGTCGACCGCGACGCCGAAGCGGGCCGCGAGCCGCTCGATGGTGACACGCAGGTGCATTTCGCCTTGTCCGAACAGCAGCAGTTCGCTCGCTTCGGGATCGTGGACATGGGTGAGCGCGGAATCCTCCTCGGTGAGCTTGGCGAGCGCGGCGGCGAGACGGACCTCGTCCTTGCGATCTTTGACATGGATGGCGGCCGACTGGGTCGGCGGCGGCGGCGCGACTTTCGCGGCGCTTTCGGGCGCGCCCTTGCCTTCGGCGAAGCGGTCGCCGGTCGCGACGCTCTCCAGCTTTTGGAACGCGACCGTGTCGCCCTCCTCGGCGCGCGCGATCTTCGAGGAGGAGGCGCCCATCAGGCGGACCAGGCCGGCGATGCGGTCCTCGCCGCCGCGCGATCCGACGACTGTGGCGCCGTCGGCGAAGGCGCCGCGCAAGACCCGCGCCAGCGACAATTTTCCGCCGTGCGCGGTGTGGATCGTGCGGATGACCTGGGCGAGGCTCGTGCCGAGCGCGTCGACGCCGAGCCGCCGGCGGGTCTGGGCGACCCCCGGAGCCTCGTGGCGCAGCGCTTTCAGCAGGCGGGTCACCCCGTGGCCGCCGGTCGCCGAACCGATCAGCAGCGGGACGATACGGCCTTCGCGCAATTCGCGCGCGAGGTCGTCGAATATGAGGTCGCGCGGCGGCTCGAGGTCGCTGAGCAATTGCTCCATCAGCGCGTCGTCGTAGTCCGCGAGCCGCTCCAGCATCGAATAGCGCGCCTGCTTCTCGTCGAGCGCGGCTCCCGGCGGCATTTCGATGACCTCCGAGGGCGCGGACTCGCGGTAGACGAAGGCGCGCTGGAGCGCCAGGTCGACGAAGCCGGTGGCGACGCCGTTCTCCCAGAGCGGAATCTGCCGCAGCAGCAGCGGGGTGCGCGAGGCCGGCTGGATCAGCGCCAGCGCGTCGCGCACCGCGCCGCTGGCCAGATCGATCTTGTTCAGGAATAGAAATCTCGGGACGCGCATCTCCTCGAGCTCGCGCAGGATGACCTGCAAAGCCGGGGTCTTGCGCGGATCGGCTTCGCAGACCACCACCGCGGCGTCGCAGACCGGCAGCACCCAGCGCATGTCGTGCATGAACTCGACCGATCCGGGACAATCGACGAACGTCATCCGGTCGCCCATGTAATCGACATGCGCGATATTCGGCTCGACGCTCATCGCGTGGGCGCGCGCCTCGGGGCTGGAATCGCCGATGCTGGTGCGCTCGCGCACCGAGCCCTGCCGCGCCGCGCCGCCGCCGCGTGCGAGCAGGCCCTCGAGCAGGCTGGTCTTGCCGCTCTGGAACGGGCCGACGATCGCTATCAATCGCGGCCCGGATACGCGTTGTTCGGCTGTGGCGCCCGTTGCGGTCATCGTTCTCTCCCTTGGTCATGGCGGTTTGT
>JBAQGU010000479.1:0-3198 GCA_049287975.1 Roseiarcus sp. | reverse complement strand
CGAGAATTTCCGATTCACCGAGACCTCGCTGCGGGGCCTCGAGGATGACGCTCTTCAGCCGGCCGATCAGCTGCCAGGTCTGGGGCGTCAGGCGCTCGCGAATGACGGAGGCGGCGTCGCGCGCGTGGCGTGCGATGGAAAGCGCCGAACCGTAATTCAAAGGATCGCGCAACGCGGCTTCGCCCGCCTCCGCCGAAGCCGCATCGACCTGGTCGACATCGATCGCACCCCACGCCACGAGAAGATTCTTCAAACGCTCGATCGATTCCTGCGCGCCGGCGTGCGGCGCGTCGGGATCGACCGCACGCAAGCAGAGGCAGCGCACCAGCCTCAGCGTCGCCTCCTCACGTTCGAGATAGCGGCCGAACCAGAAGAGATTGTCGGCTGCGCGGCTCGGCAGGTTGCCGAGCATGCGGACGATGCGCCCTCTTTCCGGGGTGGGCAGCAGGCTCGTCGTCTCGACGGGACTGTCCGCCAGCACCCAGACGTCGGCCGACTCGACGCCTCCGGTCATGGAGACGGCGCGCGCGTCGCTCTTGTCGGAAACACGGGCGAATCCGCCGGGCATGACGCGCCATCCCTCGGGCGTCGCGGCGGCGTAGACGCGAAGCACGAATGGGCGCGGGACCAGTCGGCCGTGCTCCCAGCGCGGCATCGTCGAAAGGCGCACGATGTCCTGGCCGACGTAATCGACGCCGCGCGTCTCGATCGCCGCGCGAAGCCTCGCGCGCTCTCTCGCATCGAGTTCGCCGCCCACCACGCTCTGCGGCCCGTCGAAGCCCGGCACGGCGTCGTCGAACGCTCCGGCCACCGACACGGTCTCGAGCGCGGCGAGCACGCGCTCGCGCTCCGCGGGCTGCCCGCACCACCAAGTCGCGATGTTCGGCATCGCGAGGTCCTCGCCGAGCAGGCGCCGCGCGAGTTTCGGCAGGAACGGCAGCAGCGCGCGCGCTTCCACGAGTCCAGAGCCCGGCATGTTCTCAACCGCGACGCCGCCGGCGCGGATCGCGTCCAACAGCCCCGGCACGCCGATATGGGAGGCCGAGTTGAGCTCGAGCGGATCGCACCATTCGGCGTCGACGTGGCGCCAGAGCACATCGGCGCGCTTGAGGCCGGCGATCGTGCGCACGAACACGCGGCCGTCCCGCATCACGAGATCCTCGCCCTCCACCAGCAGAAAGCCGAGATAGCGTGCGAGATAGGCCTGCTCGAAATAGGTCGCACTCAACGGGCCCGGCGTCAATATACCGATCCGCGGCTCCGAGCGCTCGCCGCTCGCCCTCAGCCCGGCGCGCAGTTCGCGAAAGAACGGCGCGAGCCGCTCGACGTTCATCTCGCGATAGAGGGACGGGAAGGCCTGGGAAACGACCAAGCGGTTCTCCAGGGCGTAGCCCGAACCGGAAGGCGCCTGCGCGCGGTCGCCCAAGGCCCACCAGCGCCCGTCGGGTCCGCGTCCGATATCCGCGGCGTACAGGCGCAGCCACCGCTTGCCCGGCGGCTTCACGCCGCGCATCGCGGGTACGTAGTCGCGAGAGCCGGTGAGCGCGGCAGCGGGCAGAGCTCCCTCGGCGATCAGCCGGCCCTCGCCGTAGACGTCGGACAGCACCTTTTCCAACAGCTCGGCGCGTTGCGCGACGCCGCGCGCGATCTCGCGCCATTCGACCTCGGGGATCAGCAGCGGCATCCGGCTCAGCGGCCAGACCCGTTCGGAGGTCTCGCCTTGAACGCGGTAGGACATTCCGCGATTGCGGATGCGGCGGTCGGCGGCGGCGAAGCGCTGGGAGACGTCGTCCGGGCCCAGCGAGGCGAGCAAGTCGAGCAGTCGCGTCCAATGCGGCCGGCGCGCCCCGTCGGCCCCGATGAACTCGTCGGGAATGCCCGACAACGGCGCGTAACCCTCCGTCCAGGTGGCGACCCGCGCCTCGACGGCGTCGGGTGGCGCGGCGATTCGGGCGCTGAGAGGCAAGGGGGCTCCGTTGGGGCGCGGGATTTCGGCTACGAGATGCGATGCGAGGAGGCATTATGGCCGCGATCTCACGCACGCGCTAGCCGGCGCTCCGGGCAGAGACCATTTGGGCTGGGGATTGCGCGCCCGAAGCGAAACGATCCTTTCCGACCATGAATGCGGCGTGATGATCCCTCCGGCCCCTCCACCCAATCAGCGTAGGCATTACGCGTGCAAACCGCCGAACGCGCACTGGCGGGCATGATTGCGATCAAGCCGCCAAGAGGACGTCCCGCCCTCTTTGAGCAGGGTTTCCACGCTCTTTGCAGTGAATAGAACAGTTATTTCTTGTGATATTGCGCATCTCCTTTTTTCAAGCCTGCCATCAATCGAGTCGTGATAAATTGTTCATAAATTCTAGGGCGTGTCCTCATTTGAGCCAAGCTAGAGCGCAAACGAGTTGCAATCCTGCGAGGAAATTTCGCGCGGTCTTTTCGTAGCGTGTGGCGATGCCACGGAATTGTTTGATGAATTGGAAGAATCGTTCGACCAGATTGCGCTCGCAGTAAGCGCGAAATCGCAATCGCGTTTGTTTTTGCGATTCGCCTTTGGAGGGATGATCGGTTGGATCGCGCGCGCCTTGAGGCTGGCGATGTAGCTGTCGGCGTCGTAGCCCTTGTCGCCCAGAACGGCTTCCGGTTGTACTTGTGCTGTGAGCGTTTCGGCTTGGGTGATGTCATGGACTTGACCGCCGGTCAGACTGAACGCGAGCGGATTTCCGAGGGCGTCGACGATCATATGGATTTTCGTGGTCAGGCCTCCGCGCGAACGACCTATGGCTTGGTTGACGCCCATCTTTTTGCGCGCCCCGGCGCTGTGTTGGTGCGCTCTTACAATGGTGGCGTCGATCATGGCGTATTCGTTGTCGGGATCATCCGCCAACGCTTTGAAAAGACTCTCCCAAACCGCTTTCGTCGCCCAGCGCGAGAAACGCGTGTGAATGTTCTTCCAGGCGCCGAACCGCGTCGGCATGTCGCGCCAAGGAACGCCCGTCCGAAATTTCCAAATTACAGCCTCGACGAACAGGCGGTTGCCTCGGTCGCTGTTGCGCCCGACGTATCCAGGACGACCCGGCAACAGTTGTTCTATCCGTGCGAACTGGTCGTCTCGCAATCCGTGGCGGTTCATCTTGAAGCCTCCGAAAGAAGGCTCCCGATGAATCACGCTTTTACTGATTCGCGAATCTGTTGGAC
>JBAQGU010000478.1:0-2115 GCA_049287975.1 Roseiarcus sp. | reverse complement strand
AACCGGAACCGCCCTCCCGCGAGCGAGCCTTAGGTCGTCAACGCAACAAGCCGGGTCGCAACCCCAGCATCCACTAAAGCGGTCCCTGCGCGGTAGGGCCGGAAAGTTCTCTAGGCCTATGAGGGGCCGGCTTCCGGGCGCCCTACGCGGCACGCGCCTTAACCGCCCTTGGGCTTATCGCGCCCGTAAGGCGCGAATTGGTGTGATGTTGTCGGCCGCCCCGCCGCTCCAAAGCGCTTCAGTCTGGTTTGAGGGCGTCCTTGAAGGGGACCGTCGCAAGGATGTCGCCGGCGGCGTTGCGAATGAGGTAGACTGGGCTAGTCGCCAGAATCCCCTTCTTCGCCGCGTCGGCTAGCAGTTCGCGGGCGCTGGCTAAACCTTCGAGTTTCGCGGCCTCGATATCGGCGAAATCCTCCCCTTGATCGTCTTCGACGAGTTCGTCGCCCTTTATCAGATCGAAGAAATAAGTTGGCATCGCCACTTCCCTGCGCGCCTCTGTACGCAGCCGTACACAATACATGCGATCTTCGTAGTTTGAGCTCATCAGGCGTCGCGAGTCAACAGAAAATGATGAAGGACCGAGGCGCTGCTTGGAGCCGTGGCCGTAGGGGGGAGTGGTAGGCGAGTCTCTCGCCCAACAACAACAATCGCCCAGTCCGCAATCCCGAGCCGCCGCGGCGCCACAACTTTGGCGCATCACTGTTCGGAATGCTGCTTGCGGCGGCCGGGGCGATCAACGTTCGCGCGCGTCGCGGGCGGAAATGAATAGTAGATGGCCTTCCTTCAGCCCCCCGAGCGCCATGCCCGGCCCGCCACCATCGTCGTCGGCCGCAATAGCCCGAGCGGCGGCCTCCCTGGCGAGCGCTTCGGCGAGCAGGCGCTCGATAGCTTCAGAGCGCGTCGGACGGGGCTCCGGCTGAGATGCAATCCATGCGCCGACCTTTTTCCGCACCTCCTCCCTGAGGCGCGTGGAATCAATCGGTTCAGTCGGTTGCTTTGGTGTCGGATCGGTCATTTCGCGGCCTTTCTAAGCCGTACGCCCGCCCTCGCCGTTCTCGGTGACCGTCTCGAAGTCGAGCGGCTGATACCCCGCGGTGGCCATTACGGAGGCCTTCGAAGCCTCGCTCGCCTCCTCGAGCGCGATCTCATGCAGTTTGGCCGCTTTCACGGCGATATCGTCGCCGGGGCTAACGACTGTGAACCTCATTTCGGACTGACGCCAATCGAGCGCCACGTCGACCGCGCTGAATATGGCTTCGGGCCGATCGGCAGGCGCCGCTCTCCGTGTCGCGGTCATGGACGCAGCAAGGGCCGCGTCCGGCGGATGGTCCCGCCACGAGACCATGTGATATCGGCTTTCGTCGCCCGGTTGCGCAAAAACGTAAGCTGCAACCTCGCCGTCCAAGGGCAAAATCTGAGGCCTGCCGACCGGCTCGCCGATGCTGACGATCAAAACCTCTCCGGGCTTCGGCAGCTTGCGCTTGGCGGCCATCTCGAGCGCGCCTCGAATGCCCAAATCCGACACCGTGTCGGTTTTCAGCCCAGAGCGCGCGAGCGTCATTAGGCGCTGCGCTTGGCGTTCCGCCATACCGGCGCGCTCGAGGAAGGGAAGCCATTGCCCGTGACGGCATTCGGCCTTTGCCTCGATCAGAAGCCGTCCGGCCTCTAGCGCCAGTTCAGCGGCCTCGCGGGAAGCAGCGGCCATCCTCTGATCGGCGCTGCGGATGCGTTCCGCCAAATCCGTTAGGCGGTTGTCACCGTCAATCGTCATTTTGCACCCTTCCTAAGCCTCACGCCCGCCCCGCCACCGTTCTTCTCGACGAAGATCACGCCGGCCGATTCGAGGGCGGCGCGCACCCGCAACGCTCAAACCGGGCCGGCCCCCTTCGTGTCTTGCTCCGTCTCGCCAATTCGGTCAATTTCACTTAGTGCCGGTGCGTCGCCGTGGCGAACGGAGTGAAGCTTGGGCGCAAGCCGAAGCTCACGCCTCAGTAAATATCCCCCGGCAAAGCCGGGGGCTTTAAGGTTTTAGCCGCTCAAAGCGGCTGTGCCGTCGCTGACGCGACTGTTGGGATTGTGGCCGCTCAAGGGAGCGGCGAAGGGAGACGCTAACGC
>JBAQGU010000477.1:0-8053 GCA_049287975.1 Roseiarcus sp. | reverse complement strand
GCCCCAACCCTACCAGCGCGGCGGCGCCCATAGCGCCCCAGAGGTAGAAATTCCCGTCATGATCGCCGGCCGCGTGAACGTCATAACTCGGCGAGCCGAGCCCGGTCACGACCAGCAAGCCGTCCCTGTCGCGCAGCAGCCGCGCGACGACCGCGCGGCGTTCGAGGCTTCCGACGACAGGGCTTACCATTGCTTCGTCCCCAGCAGCCGCTGCGAGATGATGACGGCGACCTGTTGGTCGGCGTCGTAGGCCAGCGTGGCCGCCGAACGGACGGTCTCGACCAGATCCGCGGGCGTGTCGGCGCGCAGCGTTCTGACGCCGATCGCGGTCAAGGCGGGCTCGGTCGCGAGCCCCATCGGAACCTGCCAGGGATTGAACTCCGCCCACTCGCCGCGCATCGTCACCAGCATCAGCAGCGGGAACCGGCCGATCGTCGCCAGGGACAGCATGTTGATGCAGTTGCCGACCCCGCTCGATTGCAGCAGCATCACGCTGCGTCGGCCGCCCAGCCAGGCGCCGGCTGCGATGGCCACTCCCTCCTCTTCGGTGGTCAAGAGATTGGAGACTACGTCGGTGTCCGCCAGGAACAATTCGATCAGCCGCGAGTGACCCGCGTCGGGAACATAGGACATCTGGCTCACTTCGTGCTGCTTCAGCACACGATACAATTCCCTCGGCCAGTCCAACGGCTCGACCCCGGGCGCCGCGGCGCTGTCGGCTATTGCAATCGTCCTCACGACTTTCGTCTCCATGCTCGAGGCTCATCGGTTTGACGACGGGGTTCGACCTGAGGCCGCCTTCGCCGACATCGTCGCGAGCGCTCCCTCTACCGCGCCGAGGAGCCGGGGTGCAATCGCACGACCGCCTTTGGCTTCGGTACGACGCATCGAGATTTGCCGAGGTTTGAAACTTCAGCCTCCAGGCTTCGTAACTTCTCGTGAGCCGGCGGATGAATGTCGGCGAAGCTCAAGGAGAACATGATGAAAAATTCGATCCGAGGTTTGCGTACGCTCTCTCTCGCGGCCGCTCTGATCGCTGGCGCCGCTTCGCTCGCTTACGCGGCCGATCCCATGGTCGGCGGCGCGCCCATGCTGGCCAGCAAGACGATCGTCGAGAACGCTTCGCAAGCCAAGAACCTGACGACGCTGGTGTCGGCGGTGAAAGAGGCCGGACTGGTCGCTACGCTGTCCGGCCCCGGTCCATTCACGGTCTTCGCGCCGACTAACGAGGCGTTCGACAAGCTGCCAAAAGCCACGGTCGAGAAGTTGATGCAGCCGGACATGAAGGCGGATCTGACGAAGATTCTCACCTATCACGTGGTCGCGGGCAAGCTCGACGCCGCCGAACTCGAGAAGGACATCAAGGCTGGCGGCGGCAGCTACACGATGAAGACGGTCGAGGGCGAGCCGCTCACGGCCCGGATGGACGGCGGCAAACTCGTGCTCATCGACGCCCTGGGCGGCGGCTCCGTCGTCGAAATTCCGGATGTGTATCAGTCTAACGGCGTGGTTCACGTCATCGGCAGCGTGTTGATGCCCAAGTAAAGCCGAATCCGGCGGTTGCGCCGTCACTCGTGATCGAGCCGGGCGTCCAGGCGGCGCGTTCGTTGATCAGCGAACGTGGCCCCTGGATGTACGGGCCATATCAGGTCATTTTCGAGCGTCATTCGACGCGTATTTGACCCAGTCCTCGAGGCGATCGTGTCCGCGCCATCCAAGCTGCGCTTCTCCTCTCAGGCCACCCAGAGAGCCCCGGCGTGGCATCATCCGTGAAACCGCTGTAAGCTGAGACGCCGTCTGTGCGGCGGTTCATAGGAGACGATCGCGATGTCGGAAATGACTCTCTGGGGATTCGATAACTCTACCTACGTGCGCACCGTCAAGATGGTGCTGGCCGAAAAGGGCTTCACGCAGTTCAAACAAGTGCCACTCAACGTGCTCCAGGGCGAGCCGAAGGCGTCCGAACATCTCGAGCGACATCCCTTTGGCAAGGTGCCGGTTCTCGACTACGACGGAATGCGCATTCTGGAAACCTCGGCGATCGCCCGCTATCTCAACGACGTCCTGCCCGGCAAGTCGTTGATTCCGGCGACCCCGAAGGACCGAGCGCGGATGGACATGATTGTCGGGATCATCGACTCGTATGGTTATGGCGCCATGCTGGGCGGGGTCACGGCGTATCATTTCTTTCCCGATTTCGTTGGCGGCAAGAACGATGCGGCGCGAAAAGGCGGCATCGAGAACGGGCGGAAGGTAATCGAGCTCGCCATGAAGACCAAGGGTTCCTCGCCTTTTATCGCGGGCGAACTGAGCTTGGCGGATCTGTACCTCGCGCCAATCGCGTTTTATGTCTCGCTGACCCCTGACAAGGATGCTGTTTTCGACGTCCCAGGGTTTGCGGACTGGTGGTCGAAGATTCAGGCGTTGCCGAGTTTCAAGGAGACGCAACCTAAGCTCAGCTAGCCGGCGGGTCAGGCGCCCGCGCGAGAACCCACTAGGTCTGTGCCGGGAGTGACTCAGGTCGAAGACAGACTGACGGTTGCCTGAGCCAAGCAGCGGACAGCCTCGCTGTCATCCAGCAGCGAGGTCACTTTTGCTTGCGGCCGGTTCTGCTGAAACTTACACAAAAATCGAAAAAGGAGGTCCCGTGCAAGCGACCTGGATGCCTCACGAGGAACACGGGCGGCTTTCGGCGCGAAGCGACTTGCCAGACACCGTCTATGCCTTTCCGAACCAGCGTAAAGAGCCGCTGACCGATGCTCGGCACGTTCGTAATGCCGTCGCGCGGTTCGATCAGGTCATCGGCGTTTCCGATGCCGATCGTGCTTTGGCCTTCGCCAAACATCGAGAAGGCTGCGAAATACTATAACGTCGAGCTTTCGGAGACGTCATGGCGCGATCTCGGCGTTCATCCGCAACGCCACCGGAAAGAGGCCGCCGCCAAAGGCGCTGCGACGCACAAACGTGAGCGCGAGGAACGAGCACAGTAGAAGATCTGTTGTAGCGTCACTATCTCGGGCGACAGATTGATCGAACACGATCGGTTCGCTCTGCCGATTGCGATCGAGCCGTCCGCAGTCGCGCTCCGCATCGAGTCTCTCGGATAAGCAGGAACCTGCTGAGATGAGGAGTCCCGATGATGATGCAACGCAAAGCAGGGTCCGCTGGCGTAGCTTTCGGCGCGAGGTCTGCTACCAAATCGACGCGATCAAAGCCAAAGGTCGGCGAGACAGAAGATAGACGGCAGCGCCTCGAACGGGCGCTCGATGAGGGCTTGGAGCAGACATTCCCCGCTTCTGATCCTGTCGCGCTGACACAGCCGGCTTCCACGCGGCCCGACAACAACCGCGAGTGAACTCGCAGGCCGCCAAGTATCGGCGCGTCCTCGACTACGAGGTTCCTCGAACCCGTGATCAGCTCAGCAGGGCCTGCGACGAGGGACCGCCGCGCGGGATGGTAACCGTGAACTCGGTGAACTCGCCGAGCGACGATGCGACGTCGATCTGGCCGCGATGCTGCTTGACGACGATGTCGTAGCTCAGCGACAGGCCGAGCCCGGTGCCTTCGCCGGCCGGCTTGGTGGTGAAGAACGGGTTGAAAATCTTCGCCTCCACGTCGGGCGGAATGCCCGCGCCGTTGTCGCGAATCTTGATTTGCACGCGATCGCCCAGATTCCGGGTCGAAGCGGCGAGCGTCGGTTCGAAGTTCGCATCGCCGTTCTCAGCCTTACGCTTGGCGCTCGCGTAAAAGCCATTCGAGATCAGATTCAGCAGCACTCGGTTGAATTCCTGCGGATAGAGATCGACCTCGCCTACGCTGGGATCGAGATCCTTCATGAGGGTGATGTTGAAGCCGGGCTTCTCGGCGCGGGCGCCGTGATAGGCGAGATTGAGGCTCTCCTCGAGCAACGCGTTGAGGTCGACCGGCCGGCGCTCGCCGGAACCCTGGCGCGAATGCAGCAGCATGTTCTTGACGATCGAGTCGGCGCGTTTGCCATGCTGAACGACTTTCTCGAGATTGCCCTCGATCAGCCCCGTCAACTCGTCGATTTCCTGCTTGAGCTTCTCGTCGGGCTCGGCCCTGGCGATCAGCTCCTGGAGCTCGTCCAGCAGCTCCCGCGACACGCCGGCGAAATTGTTGACGAAGTTCAGCGGATTCTTGATTTCATGGGCGATGCCCGCCGTCAGCTGCCCGAGGGAAGCGAGTTTCTCCGACTGGATGAGCCGGTCCTGCGCGCTTCGCAGATTTTCGATCGTCTGCGCCAGCTCCTTCGTGCGCGTCTGCACCTCGTCGAACAGGCGGACGTTCTCGATCGCGATCGAGGCCTGGTCGGCGAAGGTTTGCAGGATCTCGATCTGGCGGTTGGGGAAGGCGCCCGGTTCGAGACGCGTGAGGACGATGGCGCCTTCGACCTTGTCCTTGCCGAGCAGGGGCACGCCGAGCAGGGCGCGCGCGGAATTGCCCTTGGAGTTTACCGGAACTAAATACTCCGCGTCCTCGTGGAGTTCTGGAATCTGCTCCACCTGTCGGGATAGAACAGCGCGTCCGACAATAGATCCGCGCCCGGGATTCGCCGGATGTTCGACGAGATAATTGTGCAGCTCCGCGGTCGCGCCAGGCCCGGAAGAGGCCCGATAGCGGAAAACTGCGCCGTCGCGCACGCAGATCGCGCCGCTGTGCGACCCGGTCAGCTCAACCGCTGATGCGACGAGCGTATCGAACACCGCTTGCAGATCGAACGCCGAGCGGCTGATGACCTTCAGGACGTTGGCGGTGGCGGTCTGCTGTTGCAACGATTCATTCAAATCCTTCGTGCGCGCTTCGACCTTCGCTTCGAGCGTCTCATAGCTCTCGCGAATCTTCCCCGCCATATGATTGAACTGGTCAGCCAGCGTCTCGATCTCGTCTCCGGTGTGAATATCGATGCGCTGCGACAGATCGCCGGCGCCGAGCCTTTCCGCGCCCTGGCGCAGACGGTCGATCGGCACGACCATCCGGCGGGCGAGCAGGCCGCCGACGACGAGCGCGAGCAACAACCCGAGGCCGAGCAGCGCGAGCGTCTGCCAAACCGATCTGTAGACAGGCGCCAGGGCCTCTGCGAGCGGCTGCTGGACGAACACGGTCCACCGGGTCTTCGGCGCTATCGCGTAGGCGGTGAGAACCCGGCCGCCGTCATAGCCGGTCGCGAATTCGGCCATGCCGACTCGCGGCGACATCGAGCCGCTCTCTGCAGGTTCCCCCGCGCTCGCGGCGCCGAGCGCCTGTTTGACTTGGGCCAGGTTCGAAAAATCGGTTTCACGCAGCACCAGGCTGAGGTCGGGATGCGCGATCAGATGTCCGTCCCTCCCGACCACGAAGGCATAGCCGGTCTCGCCGACGTGGATGGCGCTGATCACGTCCCAGATCAGCTTGAGATTGACCTCGGCGACGGAGACGCCGGCGTCGTGACCGACATGGGCCACCGCGATCGTCATATAGGGCTCGGAGCCGCTGCGAAATTCGACCGGGCCGAACCAGATCTTGTCGGCGACCGCTTTGACGAAGCGCGGCTCCTGCGAGAAGTCACGGTTGCTGGCGATCGAATCGGTTCCGAGGCGGGAGACCTTGATCTGCTCGTGGCCCTGGCCGTCGAGATAGGAAAGCTCGGTGATCGCCGGAACCTGGCGTAGCAGCCGGACGAAATCGTAGCGCTGCTGAGCGCTTTGCGCATGCCGCCATTCGGCGCCGGTCGTCCAGCCCAGCTGGTTCACGATCTCGGTGAGAAATTCGCCGACCCGCACCGCCGCGGAACTCGCCTTTTCCTCTTCGACCATCAGCGCCGCGCGCCTGATCTGATCGTAGGCGAGCCAGGTGTTGATGGCGCCGTTGACCAGCAGCACGAGAACGACGAGGCCGATCAGCGCCGCCGCGAATTTCATCGCGAGCGGCGTGCGCCATCCCCGACCCGTCGAACGCGCGCGATCGCCCGCCTCCTGCCGGGCCGGCGCGTAGAGCGAGGGCAGGAAATCGTGCAGTGTCACTCGATCACCTCGTCGGCGCGGGCGAGCAGGTCCACGGGAGGTTCGAGCCCGAGCGCTTTCGCAGTCCTCAGGTTGATGACGAAGAGATATCTGGTCGGTTGCTCGAACGGAATGTCGCCAGGCTTCGCGCCTTTGAAGATGCGATCGATCATCGAGGCCGCGCGCGTCAGCGATTCGCGCTCATCGGCGCCATAGGACATGAGGCCGCCATCGCGAGCGAAGAAGTCGACTTCATAAATCGCCGGCAGGCGGTGCGCCGCCGCGAATTCGATTACGCGCTTGCGGTTGAGAACCGTCAGCGCGTCGGCGACCATCAGGATCGCGTCGGGCTTGTCTCGCTCCATCGCCGCAAAGGCGCCGTTGAAATCGTCAGGTTCGCGTACGCCGAGAGGCTGGACGATCAGACCCTGCGATTGCGCCGTCGCGGCGGAGGCTTCATAGCGCAGGGTCATCGCGCGATCGTCGGCGTTGTAGAGCATCGCGACTCGTTTCAATCCCGGCGCAAAGGCTTTCAGCAGTTCGAGTCTCTTGACGGTCAGGGGCGCTGCAAGGTCCGAAATGCCCGTGACGACGCCGCCAGGATGAGACCAGCTCTCGACGAGGCCGGTCGCGACGGGATCGCCGGCCCCCGCGAAGATGACGGTGGGAACGCCGGCGGCCTTGGCGGCTGCGGCGCTCGGATAGCCCAGGGCGACGAAAATCTCCGCCCCCTCCTTCTTCAGCTCCTCGATCAGACCCGGCAGCTTGGCGAGGTCGGTCATCGCGCCGCGCGCCGCAAAGGTGAGATTTCGACCCGGCGCATAGCCGAGATCGGCCAGCGCGCCGATCAGGATCTTACCGGGCGGGGCATCGAGCGCCATCGGCGGGCCGACTGCGATCGCTCCCAAGTGAAGCGTCTTGCCGGTTTGGCCGAGGGCCGGCGCGGCCGCCAGGCATCCGGCGCCGGCGAGCGAGACGAGGATACGACGACGCGTGTGCATGTGGCCTCCCGCGCCTCCCAGCGGCGGCCATCTTGCAACCGCGCGAGGCGGAGCACAAGCCGGGCGTTCTATGGAAACCCGCGGACGAAATGTCGCGGCGACGGGGCGCAGCAAGCGAGACTAACACGGTAGGGTCAGGGGTGGGCCTCGCAGCTTCCGCAACCTCTCAGAGTCGTCGCGACCTTCTTTACCATTTAGGGGCAATGCCGTTCAGTCAAGTGTTTTGGAGATCACCGGGAACAGCCTGTGGGGTCAAAAAACGATGACAGTTCAACGGGACCGATTTGATAAGTGAACGAAATACTACCCTAACCGTATTGCATTTAGGGGACTGGTCACGCGAACGCGGGTTTCATGGGTGAGCGAAGAGTAAAGACGGTCGTGTCACCGTAATACCGAACACCAGAGCCGGTCCGATCCATAGCGCCGCGCTCGTGGTCGCCTCGCCGTCGGCGACGCCGCCCACGACGATGACCTTGTCGGCGAAACGCGCACCCAAGCGCAGCCGCCACTCCAATTGCCCGCTCTGGCGCAAATCCCCGAGGCGGCCGGGGGTGGCGATGACCTGCTGGCGCACCGCCCCGTCCCCGCGACGGTTCTCGACGATCTGGAGACAGGCGCGACCGCCGGAGGTCTTCTTTCGGAAAAACATGGCCGAACCGAGGAACGCCTCATTCGTGGCCAACACAAAATCGTCTATAGCGATTGTAAATAAAATGGGTAATCCCCCGGCTTTGCCGGGGTGACAGTAGGAGTTTGACTTTTACGGCAGTGTTCCTCCGGCACGCTTTGCGTTTGGTCAAGAGCGTGCATCGAGCTTGAGGAGTCGGTGCAATGGCCGGCGGTTTGAGGGTTGTCGAAATCGCTTTGAGATTTGAGGTTACGAAAACACGGACGTTACCGCTCGCGACCGCTGGGCCTTCCGATGTGAGAAGCCACGCTGGTGGCGTCTTCAGCCGCTTTGAGCGGCTCACATCATAAAGCCCCCGGCTTTGCCGGGGGATATTTACTGAAACGCCATCTCGGATGTCGGCGGATCGATCGGCTTCGTGA
>JBAQGU010000476.1:0-3986 GCA_049287975.1 Roseiarcus sp. | reverse complement strand
TCCAAACGTCTGACGACATCCTGCTTGAACGTCGTCGAAAATAAACGCACCCGATGATTTGACATGTCGCCTCCGAGAAAGGCCATGTCACAGATTCGTTGTGTCTCGGTTTAAGGGCGCAGTTCAGGAAGTCATAGCGGCGACCTCGACCGCCGCCGCCTCCTCGCCAGTGAACTGGCCGGCATGAACAGAAAGGCCCCGAGACGCTCGTGACGTCTCGAGGCCGGCTGCGACAACCACCCAACCTCGAGTGGAAGCCTGGAAAACGGCAGTTACCAGCGGCGGCCGTAGCCGTAGCCGTAACGCCGGTGGCCGTAGCCATACCCGTAGCCGTAGCCGTACGAGGGATAGCCGTAGCCGTAGCCGTACGACGGATAGCCGTAGCCGTAGCCGTACGAGGGATAGCTATAGCCATACCCGCCGTACCCGCCGTAACCATACCCGTAATCATTGGCGGAGGCCTGGGTGGCGGCGAGGCCGGTCGCGCCGAGCGTGGCGGCGGCGGCGATCGCGACGAGGGTTTTCTTGAAGGCGTTCATGTTCATCTTCTCCAAAAAAGTGTCGAACCGAGTGGCGCGACCAACGAGGGCTACATCGCACAAGCACGAACGCCTGAAAATTGGGTCAACCTCCTTTCGCTTTGGAGGGGTCCCAGCCAAGCTCCCTACAACGGCTCACCCTGCGCGACCAAGGCCGCATCCGTGGCTCGAGCGCAGCCCACGCAGACCCAGCCCCACCGCAATTCGTGAACTGCGCAGGGTCACTCTTGCTCAGTTGTTTGGTCGTCATGATTGTTTCTCCTTCTTATTGGTTGGCCTTTGGTTGCTCGTACAATCCCTGGCCTCGCCGAGGGAGTCGGGAGGTCGCAAGCGCAGGTCTCGCAAAGCCGCCGGCGGCTTTTTTGGAGGCGCCCGTTAGAGCGCGGCGGACACGGTCGACCAGATCGCGGCGCGCGTCGGCTTTGGCGACCCCGAGCGGATACGCCGGGCGGTCGGGCGCATTCGGTCAGCCGCCGCAAGCGTTGCGACGGCTGGCGAGACGATGAGGCTTTCTCCCAAAGCCTCTTGCAAACTGCCCGTAACCATCCATATACCATCTATACGGATGGTGCAACGGAAGCATGGAAATGGCGAAACCGCCGGACAGCGAGAAGCTGACGCTCAACTTGGGGTTTGTCGACCTGGGTCACATCGATCTTCTGGTGCGCGACGGCTTTTATTCCAATCGATCCGATTTCATTCGCACCGCGATCCGAAACCAGCTGAACACGCATGCCGACGTAGCGAAAAACGCGGCGTCGCGGCTGACGCTCGAGCTGGGCCTGCGGACCTATACGCGCCGCGACCTCGAAGCCGTTCGGGCGGCGGGCGAGCGGCTGAGAATTCGCGTGCTCGGGCTGGCAACGATCGCCGACGACGTCAGCCCCGATCTCGCGAGGGCGACGATCGAATCGATCGTGGTGCTCGGCGCGCTGCACGCGCCCGCCGATGTCAGAGCAGCCCTCGCCGATCGGCTGGGCTGACGAATCTCAACTGAGGACAAATGATGAAAACTCGCTTTCTCGACGCCATGGGCGACGCGCTGACGCTCGTGAGAAAATCAAATTTGGTGGAGGCGACCGCGCTGCTGCGGCGGACCCTTCCGGGCGGCGACGCTGTAGCCGCGCTCGCTGAGCGCGGCCGGCGCCGAGCGCCAGACTCTCCGAGTGTCGACCAAGCGGAGCTGACGCGGTCGGCGACCGCGTCTACAGCCGGCGACGCCGGGCGACGCACTGAACCAGCGCCGCTTTCTCCTGATTTCGCCTTTGCGCCGTCACCGCGCGCGCCGCTGGGCGAGATTTTGCGAGCCTTGCGCGCCGGACGCGCCAACTTGCCGAAGGCGCCCTTCGCACCTGACGAAAGGCCCGCATACCCGCCCGACGATAAATTCACTGCGCGCAGCTATCGCGGTCCCGCGGGTTCGTTGAACTATCGGCTCTATGTTCCCTCCGATCACGCGACGCGCGAGCTCGCGCTGGTTTTGATGCTACATGGTTGCACGCAAAATCCGGAAGATTTCGCTCTCGGAACGCAGATGAACGCTCTGGCGGACGAGTTTGGGCTCGTCGTGGCCTATCCGCACCAGCCCCGCGCTGCGAATCCTTCCGGTTGCTGGAACTGGTTCGACAAGCGGCACCAGCACCGCGGCTCCGGGGAACCGGCCAGGCTGGCCGGTCTTGTGCAGAGCCTCGCCAGCGAATTCGCGATTCCGAGGGAGCGGACTTTCGTCGCCGGCCTGTCGGCAGGCGGCGCGATGGCGGAAGTTCTCGCCGCGACCTATCCCGATCTGTTCGACGCCGTCGGAATCCACTCGGGGCTGCCCTACAAAGCGGCCAAGGACGTCCCCTCGGCTTTCGCCGCGATGAAGGGAGCGGCCGCCGAGCCGGCCCTGCGCGTCGTCGGTGGAGCCGAATGCCGCAAGATTGTCTTTCACGGCGGCGCCGACGCCACGGTCGACCCCGTCAACGCGATGCGAATCCTCGAGCAGGCTCGGAGCGGCCAAACGAATTTGAAGCAGGTCGATCTCGAATGGCGGATCGAAGGCCGGCGCGTCAATCAAACGGCGCTGCACGACCCGGCCGGCCAGCCGGTCGTCGAACTCTGGTCTGTCGAGGGCGGCGGACACGCCTGGTTCGGCGGGGACAGCCGCGGCAGTTACACCCAAAGCGTAGGCGTGGACGCCTCTCGCGTCATGGTGCGCTTCTTCTTGAAGCAGTGAAAGTGGCGCGACAGAGCGGGAATCCTTAACCCGTTCTTACGGGAAGGTGGGGCGCGCGCCGATTCCAGAAACCTCTCGGGCTTTGCTCATCCAGCGGGGAGGCGTTCTCCAAGACGCGGGGTTGCCGAAAGCCCAAAATTTGACCGACTCAATCCCCGCTGACCATGGATCGGTCAGACGCGATCAACTGCTCGATCAGATGCGTGAAGGCGTTCACCTTCGCGGGCAGAGCCTGATAGGGCGGATAGAACGCGGTCAACCAGATCTCGGGCGGTCGCCATTGCGCGAGGATCGGCGTCAGAGTTTCAACCGCGAGATATTTGGAGACGATGAAGCGAGGCAGCAGCGCTATGCCTTCGCCGGACGCCGCGAGCTCGGCGACGACCTCGCCATTGTCGCATTCGAACGGCAATTGCACCTCGGTCGATTGCTCCTCGCCGGTGACGCTGTGGCGGAGCGTCCATCGATCGCCGCCGGCGAAATTCGAATAGCCCAGGCATTTGTGAACCGTCAGGTCCCCCGGCGCTTTCGGGACGCCGGCCCGCAGCAAATAGGCGGGCGAGGCGACAAGCAGCCGGGGAACCACGCAGATCTTGCGCCAGATCGTCGACTTGTCGGGCGGCGGCCCGGAGATCCTGAGCGCCATGTCGAATTCGTCGCCGAGCATGTCGACGAAGCGGTCCGTGAGGTTCAGTTTGAGTTCGACGTTCGGGTAGAGGTTGCAAAACCGCGCGACGGCGCCCGGCAGAAACCGAAGCCCGAGCGACAAAGGCGCGCTGACGCGAAGCAGCCCCTTCACCGCGTCCTGCTGCTGGCGGACGAATTCGTTGGTTCGATCGATTTCATCGACGACCGGCCGGATGCGCTCGACGTAGAGCCTTCCGGCGACTGTGAGCGAGACGCGGCGCGTCGTGCGAACGAGAAGTTGCACGCTGAGCTCGGCCTCGAGTTCGGAGACGTAGCGGGTGACGATGCTGGGCGTCAGACCCAGCGAACGCGCCGCCGCCGCGAAGCTCTGCCGCTCCGCGACTTCCAGGAAAACCCGTATGCGTTCGATCTGTCCGGTCATCACGTTTTGCTATCAAGAAACAGACGAAGCTGTTGAATTCCATGTCACTTACCGTCATGGCCGGGCTTGTCCCGGCCATCCACGCGGTTCGGCTTGGAAGCGGCGCGAAGGCCTCGCCGATCGGGCTCCCACAGTATGCGAAACGGCCGTGTGGTTGGAC
>JBAQGU010000475.1:0-6309 GCA_049287975.1 Roseiarcus sp. | reverse complement strand
CCGACGATCCACGCGGCGCGGCCGAGCGTTGGCAAGGGGCTGGCGCGGCGCGGCCGGCGATCGACGCTTTCCTGAGCGAAGAACTGGCGCGGCTTGGCCTCGACGATACGAAGCTCGCGCTCGTCGGCTTCAGCCAGGGTGGGATGATGGCGATGCACGTCGGCCTGCGACGCCCGCGTGCGCCGGCGGCGATCGTCTCCTATTCCGGAATGCTGATCGGCGGCGAACATCTGGCCGAAGCCAAGGCGCGCAACGCGCGCGGCGAGCCGCCGCCGATTCTGCTCGTGCATGGCGATCAGGACGCCATGATCCCGTTCGAGGCCATGTTCGTCGCGGGGAACGAATTCGCCGCGGCCGAGATTCCCAGTCAGTGGCACCTCTCGATGGGCGTCGGCCATGGCATCGACGCCGGCGCGCTCCGGCATGGCGGGCTTTTTCTCGCCAAGGCGTTCGGCGTTTCCGTGCGGTGAGGGCGTACGAGCGAATCGCGGGCGCCGGGGGGCGGGGGATAGCCGGCCTTTTTCCGCGAATCCATGATTTCAAATAGTTGCAGGGAGGAAAATTTTCCTCCGACTCTGAGGCCGTGGTTCGACGCCGTCCTCGGAGATGTCGGAAACGCTGATCCGTCATCACAGTTAAATTGCGTATTATATGAGTCGTTCCTGATCCCTAAGGCCTTTCCAGGCTCCGCAAGCCGTTCGTTGGGACGATGCCCGCGCCTTGGCGCGCAACACGCCGCATCGGGCCGTCGGCCGGCAATGCGGACTCCACCAACCGCTGTTCCGATCCGTCGCAGGCGGCTTCAGAGGTCATCGCTAGCGTTGGCGGTGGAGCAACTGTAACCGCCGCAAGGGTCGGAGTGGGCGGGCATCAACTTGGCGGTGACGGCGGAGGCGGCGCCGCCCACCAGAGCGAGGAAGAATATCGCGATGCAAAGCCAGAGCTTCATGAGAGACCCCCTATTTTTATCTGTGTCACGCGACTCGTTGTCCGCTGATGGCATTAACCATGAACGATTTCCGAACGGCGCGATGTGGCTTTTCTCACGAGGCGCGGAGGCGTCGGGGCGCCGCGTTCGCGAGAACGACACTCGAGCGGGCCTCGTTCCCCGCCGTCGGCTCCGTAGCGCTCACCGCGGGTCGATTCGTTTTTTTGGCTGGGTCTCCTCAGGGCGCCGCCCCGCGCCGTCAATGCAGCAACAGACCCATCGCGCTGATTACGCCGATGGCCAGATGAGCGCGGCAATAGATTTCCATCTTCGTCCGATCCGTGCGCGTCGCATCCGGATAGTAGAGACTGGTCCCTGCCCGGCCGCCGAGATAGCCGCGCAGCCAGGCCAGCATCAGGTCGCGCTCGTCATCCGAGGCGTCGAGCCAGTCCTGGCAGGTGAACGTCGCCATGTCGAGCGCCGTATCTGCGCGCGCGGACCCGAATGACATCGGCGCCAGCGACAGACCGATCGCAATTGCGACCCAAAGCGATCTCTTCACGAATCGGCTCTCCCCCGGAGAGAGAATACAATGATTTGCCGATTCCATCCAGAAACATCGAAGGGGTTCTCGCTGGCCTTGGAGGCCGCGTCGAAATCTCGCCGCCGCCGCCAAGCATCCAAGCTGCCAGTTATTGTCCAGCGGGGCTGACGCGCCAAACCGTGTTCCCGACGTCGTCGGCAATCAGGAGGGCGCCGGTCTTGTCGACCGCCAGCCCGACCGGTCGACCGCGCGCGTGTTGGTCTGCATCGAGAAAGCCGGTGACGACGTCTTCGGCTTTGCCGCTCGGATGCCCGCCGCTGAATGGCACGAACACGACTTTGTAGCCGTTGAAGATTCGCCGGTCCCAACTTCCGTGTTCGCCGACGAAGGCGCCCCCGCGGTACTTTTGAGGAAGGCTGTCCGCCGTGTAAAAGACGAGCCCGAGCGGAGCGACATGAGAGCTCAGCGAGTAATCCGCGCCATTCACGAGAAGGCGAGTTCGCGCCGCGTCACGATCTGAATTCTATAGGGTGTCGGCGCGTCTGGGACGTTCGCCGCGAAAACCTCGGGCGCCAGCGAGCCAATGAGATCGATCAATTCCTCGAATGTCGCGGCTTCCACGACCAAGCCGGGAATATCGGACTTCGTGGTGAACACCTCGGCGTCGGTGTCCCAAACGGCGGTCACGGTGAATGCTTTCGCCATGCGGGAATCATATCAGTGCGCGGAGGGACGCGCAAATACTCGTGCACCCGCGCACCGGCGCTGTCCTCGCTATAGCCGCCGACGTCGACGGCCATGATCGCGGCCGGTCGGCGGGGTCGTGGTCATTGATCGGGGGGTCCGGCCTTGCGCAGTCCGTCGTAGATGTGTTCGCGTCCGGCGAGAAAAGTCGGGTGGTCACTCATTGTGATGGCGCGAACGCGGGAGATGCTGAAGACGGGGTTGAGCGCAAGTCCCGCCTCTGCTTCTGACCGCGCTTCAGGTAGCCGCCCAAGATGGGCCAGGGCGGCGGCGAGGTAGAAACGCGACGCTGGATAGTTGCGATTGGCTTCGATGGACCGCCGGAGCCAAATTACCGCTTCCTCCTCTTTGCCCAGATATAACTTGGCGTGGCCCGCGATACGCCGAGTTCGCGACGACAACGCCGGCCTAACCCAAGCCATCATTTCGCTCTCGGAGCCATACAAGCGCATGCGGGGCGCATGGCCGCGGATGGCCTTGTTATGGCGAGCCGTAATCGGCGAGTTCCGGCCTCATCGCCTCGATGACGAAATCGACGAACGCCGCTGGCGCGTCGAGGTAGAATTCGCGATCTGAATAGCTGCCTACCTCCGCGCTCATGCCATGTTGCCGCGCCCAATCTGCGAGCGCCTCCAAATCCGATTGCGGCGTTTGGCTCAGGAAAGAAATCTGCGACCGCAGTTTGTCCGCGTCGCGGTTGGCAGTCGTGCTGCGGCTGAATTGCAGATCTACATTTGCGCCCGGCTGGCGAAGCCAAATCGCGCGCTCGGTTCGCCGAAGTTCGACGAATCCCAGATTCGCTTTGAGCATATCGACGACCGTCTCGAAATATTGCGGATCGAGACGATTGGCGACGTGATTGAATTGCATTGGCGGCTCCTGGGTCGCGGTCCCATCCGGATCGGAATCGATCGCTCGCAGCTTCACGCTGTGATAGTCGCCGCTTCGAGTCCGCTTGTCATCCCCGTCGCGTGACGCGGATGGCGCCGCTGCCCGACCGAACCGGGGCGACACGAACCGTCGCGGGAAAGCAGGGTCGACGCGGTGCACTGGGACGCGGTTGCGGAGGCGATGCCCCACCCCCACCGCTGGTGGACGATTGCGTCGAGCCGGGCGACTTGACCACCGGAAGAAGCTCCGCCGGCTGCTCGGAAAACGAGGAGTCTATGACGGCCGCGCTGGGGAAACACGTTTACATCGACTCGGACGCCTGAAATTTGGCTTCTGATACTCGGCGAGGCCTACGTCCTCAATTCGGCAACTGACCCGTCGCGTGATCGCGCCGATGTTCAAATGGCTGCGGCAATCGTTCATAGGCCGCGCCGGAAGTCGTCGGAAACTCCCGCGGTCTCACAGCTGTAGCCACCACAAGGGTCGGCATGAGCGGGGAGCAGTTGCGCGGTGATGGCGGAGGCGACGCCTCCCGCCAGAGCGAGGAACAGTATGGCGATGCAAATTCCGAGCTTCATGATGGCGCCCCCTTCGCGGGCGCTGACGATTCGCGCCCTCATCCCGGCACTTGAGATGAACCAACTCCGGCCGGCGCGCTGTGGCCTTTCCCACGAAACGCGAGGGCGTTCGTTCGCTCGAATAGGCGACGCCGCGAAACAACTGCTGCATCGCGACGCTCCAAGCCAACACGTGTCATCCCCGCGAGACCGGACCGCGAGACCGGGGATCCAGCCGTGGGGAAACGACGAAGCGGCGACGCAAGTCGCGAAGTCGCCGAAGGCGGCGCCAAGCGGCAAGCCTTGTAGCGTCGTGGTATTCTGGATGCTTGCGTTCGCGAGCATGACAATTTGTTCGTCTCGAGCCGCTCGTAGAAATGCGACGGGAGGAGATCGGCACGGCCAATCCCCCGCGCCCCTCGACCCGAAAGAGCGGAGAAGAGGAGAGGGTCCGTCCGCTCCACGCTTGCTCTATCGGCTCGGTTCCCTCGACGCCATTCAACGAAGCGGGCGGCTGGCGCAGGCGGTCCGGGTCGTCCAATCGCCGACCGTTGGTCCGCCCAGGGCCTCGCGCCGTCGTAATCCCATCTCGAAAATCACTTCCAGCCGGATTCCTTGTCGCACGCCGCCATTTCCACAGGATGGCTCTTCTCCCATGCGGTGATCGAAAGCGTCTCGCTCGAGGACATCTTCTCGTTCATGCACCCGCAGTACGCGGCGACCACCTGCGCCGTCGCGCCCTCGCGCTTGTTGTCGCTGACGCATTTCTTGATCCAAGCAGCGTCGTCGGCGTCCGCGCGGGCTGGCGTGACGACCGAGGCCGAGCTCAAAGCGACGAGAATGGCTGCGAACGTGGAGATCGTCTTCATGGCTACCCTCTTGGCGCGGCGCGGTCTCGTATGCGACCGTTCACGCGAGCGCCGGGGCGCTCGTCTATCACCTATGGTTGTGTTTAGATAGACAGCGCACGCATTGCGGGAGGTTCGATCGCGGGATTTCGTTATTCCTATCGACAAACGCGCGCGAAGCAGGGAGATTGCCGCGTAAATCGCGGCGCCTGCGTCGGCCCCGGGGGACTGCGAGGAGGAGGCTTGATGGCGATCGATCGTGCGGAAATTGCCGAATGGCTGAAAAGCAATTGCCCGCGTGAGCTGCGCATGCCCGGGCGTGGCGAGGAGGACATCTGCTGGGGCGGACGCCGCTGGGTGTTCCAGTCCGAGCCGCAAAAGCTGTGGTTCGAGCGCTGCCTCGCGGAAGGCCTCACGGTTCCCACCTGGCCGGAGGAATATGGCGGCGCGGGCTATTCACGCGAGGATGCGGCGATCCTGGCGGAAGAAATGCAGTGGCTCCGCGCCCCCCCTCCCCTGGTGAGCTTCGGCATATCGATGCTCGGCCCCGCTCTCCTCAAATTCGGCACGGAGGAACAGAAGCGGACCCATTTGCCGCGCATCGCGCGCGGCGAAATCCGGTGGTGCCAGGGTTATTCGGAGCCCGGCGCGGGTTCGGACCTCGCCTCGCTGCGCACCAAGGCCGAGGACCGGGGCGATCATTTCCTCGTCAACGGGCAGAAGATCTGGACCTCCTACGCCGACAAGGCCGACTGGATATTCTGTCTCGTGCGAACCGATCCCGCCGCGACCAAGCAAAAGGGCATCTCCTTCCTCTTGATAGACATGGCGACGCCCGGGGTTTCGACCAAGCCGATCGTGCTGATTTCCGGCAAATCGCCGTTCTGCGAGACGTTCTTCGACGACGTCGTCGTGCCGAAGCAAAACCTCGTGGGTACGCTGCATCGCGGCTGGGATGTCGCCAAGTACCTGCTCACGCACGAACGCGAGATGATCGCCGGCGGCGGCTCCAGCCTGTTCGACATCGAGGCGCTGAACAAAGCGGCGAAAGCCGCATCTCCGCATGGGCATCTCGGGGACCCGATCCTGCGCGCCGAGGTCGTGCGCGCGGCGATCGACACTTACGCTTCCGAGGCGACGCGGCGGCGTTATCTCGCGGAAGTCGCGGGCGGCGGTGAACTCGGCGCCCGCTCCGCCCTGTTGAAATACGACGGCACCGAACTCAACAAGCGCCGTCAGGAACTGATGATGTCGCTGGCGGGCGGCGACGGACTCTATTTCGACGGCAACGGCGGGCCGGGACAGGACGTCGCGCAAGGCTGGCTGCGCTCGAAGGGCAATTCGATCGAAGGCGGAACCTCGGAGATCATGCTCGATATCGTGGCCAAGCGGCTGCTCGAACTGCCGACGGAGTGAGCCCGCATGCTCGTGCTGAACGAAGACCAGCGGATGCTGATGGACAGCGCGCGCGGCGCGATCGCCGCGAAGGCGCCGATCGAGATGTGGCGCCAATTGCGCGCGGAAGCCTCGCTGGACGGCTTCTCGCGCGCATTCTGGCGTGAATGCGCCGAACTGGGCTGGACGGGGGTGCTGGTCCCGCAGGAATTCGGCGGCATCGATTTCGGCGTGACAGGCGCCGGCCTGATCGCGCGCGAGATGGCGCGCACGCTCGCGCCTTCGCCGTTCCTGTCGACCGCGGTGCTCGCCGCCAGCGCGCTGCGACGCAGCGAGTCGGCGGCGGCGAAGGCCAAATGGCTGCCGCGTATCGCCAGCGGGGAAGCGATCGTCGCGTTCGCC
>JBAQGU010000474.1:0-2038 GCA_049287975.1 Roseiarcus sp. | reverse complement strand
GTTTACGCGCGCGCGCTCGGCGCCGGGGAGCATCGCCTCCGGCGGCAGTTGGACCGCGACCAGGCTCTGCGGCGCGTCAGGAAAAGCCGCCAGCGCGTCGGGCGCCCGTTGCGGCGCGTTCGTCAATCGGCCGGCCAGGAAGCCCAGCGCGACGAGCAGGGCGACGACCGCGGCCCTCAAATAAACGCTCATGACGAAACCTCCGCCATGAGGGTAGCCCTGCTTCGCTTAGGAAGTGTTAACCACGCCGCTCGGCGGCGCGCCCCTTTCGCGGGCGCGATCGAGGGTCTATGTGTTTTCTCGAACGTGCCGGGGGCGGCGCGACGAGAGACGAGCGGAGCCGCGAGATGGAAAAGCGGGCGAAATTTCACGGCTCGATGCCGGCCCTGGTCACCCCGTTCAAGGACGGTAAATTCGACGAGCAGGCCTTTCGCGCTCTGATAGACTGGCAGATTTCGGCGGGCTCGCACGGATTGGTGCCCGTGGGCACGACGGGCGAAAGCCCGACGCTGACGCACGAGGAGCATCGCCGCATCGTGGATGTCTGCATCGACGAGGCGCGCGGCCGGGTGCCGGTCATCGCGGGCGCGGGATCGAACAACACGGTCGAGACGATTGAACTCGCTCGCCACGCCGAGCGTGCCGGCGCCGACGCGGCGCTGATCGTGACGCCCTACTACAACAAGCCGACCCAGGAGGGGCTCTACCGGCATTTCAAGGCTGTGAACGACGCCGTAGGCATTCCGATTCTCATCTACAACATTCCCCCGCGCAGCGTCGTCGACATGTCGGTCGACACCATGAAGCGGCTATACGAACTCAAGAACATCGTCGGCGTCAAGGACGCGACCGCCGACGTCGGCCGCGTCTCGCGCCAGCGCCACGCGATGGGGCCGGAGTTCATACAACTTTCCGGCGAAGATATGACCGCCCTGGCGCATATGGCGGCGGGCGGACACGGCTGCATTTCGGTATCCGCGAACGTCGCTCCCGCGCCTTGCGCGGAGCTTATGGAGTCTGCTCTGAAGCGGGACTACGCCCACGCGTTGCACATGCAGGATCGCCTGACGCCGCTGCATGCGGCGATCTTCGTCGAGCCCGGCGTCTGCGGGACAAAATACGCATTGAGCGTGCTGGGCCGCGGGCGAAACGAAATGAGGCTCCCGCTCACCCCGGTCGGCGAAGCGACCGAGGCGGTGATTCGCCGCGCGATGGTCCACGCCGGCATCCTCAACGCGTGACCGGGGACCTGGTGCGCTAGTGGCCGCGAAGGGCAACCCGAACGCCAAGGTCGTCTCCGACAACAGACGCGCGCGCTTCGATTACGAAATCGGCGAGGTGTTCGAAGCCGGGATCATGTTGACCGGGCCGGAGGTCAAATCGCTGCGGACGGGCAAGGCGACCGTAGCCGAAAGCTACGCCGCGCTCGATCGCAACGGCGAAATGATCCTCTACAACGCCAACATTCCGGAATACCTGCAGGCCAACCGCTTCAACCACGAACCGCGGCGGCCGCGCAAGCTGCTGCTGCACGCCAAGGAAATCGTCAAACTCGCGAAGGGCGTAGAGCGCGAGGGGATGACGATCGTGCCGTTGCGGATCTATTTCAACGACAAGGGGCGCGCCAAGATCGCCATCGCCCTGGGCAAGGGCAAGAAACTTCACGACAAACGCGAAACCGAGAAGGCGCGCGACTGGAACCGCGACAAGTCGCGGCTGATGCGGGACAAGGGCTGAGCGATCGAGACGCCTCGGATATTGTGAGGGCGTAGAGGGACAGCCCTTGGAGAGATGGATTGCTTCGGCTTCGCCTAACGGGAAAAAACGGTTATCTCATTGATTTTCCTATATAAACTTGGTACGGGAAAAGAGAAGTAGTGAAGCTTATCCGTCCGCGGAGAGCGGCCAGCGTGTACGGAAAAGCGGAAGGCCCGTTTCATCCAAAGGGACCGGCCGGAGGCTGGTGTGGAACCGGCTCGGAGAATTATGGATATTTCTTCCCAGAAATCGAATTATCTGTCAGGTTGAAAATTCTCTC
>JBAQGU010000473.1:0-1909 GCA_049287975.1 Roseiarcus sp. | reverse complement strand
ACCATGCGCTAACGCTGCATTCTCGCTAGACTGGGGGTTCGCGTAACTATTTGATTTCTTGGTGAGCGCGCCGGGAATCGAACCCGGAACCCTCTGATTAAAAGTCAGATGCTCTACCGATTGAGCTACGCGCTCGGCCTCAGGGTGCCCGTCTACAGCCTGGACCCCTGGGGGTCAATAGAAAACGCGCGGGGCCTCGAAGTTCGCGCAGCCTTCAGCTTGGCGAAATCTTCGCCCGCGTGGTGCGAGGAGCGCGTCAACGGCGTCGCGGAAACCAGCAGAAAGCCCTTGGACGCTCCAATCGTCGCATAGGCGGCGAATTCGTCGGGCGTGACGAAGCTCAGCACCGGATGATGCTTGGGCGTCGGCTGGAGATATTGGCCGATGGTGAGGAAATCGACGTCGGCGCTGCGCAGATCATCCATCAATTGCACCACTTCGTTGCGCGTCTCGCCCAGGCCCACCATGATCCCCGACTTGGTGAGCAGCCCGCGATCCAGCTCCTTGGCGCGCTGCAGCAGCCGCAGCGAATGGAAATAGCGCGCGCCGGGCCGAACCGTCAGATACTTCGAGGGCACCGTCTCGAGATTATGATTGAAGACGTCGGGCGCGGCGGCGACGACGATTTCGAGCGCGCCGTCCTTGCGCAGGAAATCCGGCGTCAGCACTTCGATCGTCGTCCCCGGCGCCGCCGCGCGGATCGCGCGGATCGTGCGGGCGAAATGCTCGGCGCCGCCGTCGGCGAGATCGTCGCGATCGACCGAGGTGACCACGACATGGCTGAGCCCGAGCTTGGCGACAGCGTCGGCGACCCGCGCCGGCTCGCCCGTCTCGAGCGCGAGGGGAAGGCCGGTGCGGACGTTGCAGAACGCGCAGGCGCGCGTGCAGGTGTCGCCCATGATCATGAAGGTGGCGTGCTTCTTCTCCCAGCACTCGCCTATGTTGGGGCACCGCGCCTCCTCGCAGACGGTGGCAAGCTTGTGCTCGCGGACGATCGCGCGCGTCGCGGCGAACGCGGCCGATCCCGGCGCCTTGGCGCGGATCCACTCGGGCTTGCGCGCGACCGGCTGATCGGGCCGATGCGCCTTTTCCGGGTGGCGCGGTCGCAAGGCGCGAGGATCGTCCTTCAGAAGATCGAGCACGACGGTCATGGGCTCTCCAGGGCTGCGTCCGACGCGGATATGGGGATCGCGGCGGCGGAGGACTACCCCATCGAGCTCAGCCCCGGCAAGGGACCTGGGCGCGCGTCAAGGCCGCGATGTAGAAGCCGTCGGTCGCGGTGTGCATCGGGTCCAGCCGCAGTCCCGCCCCGAGCCTCGAGGCGTGTTCGGCCAAAGCCGGCAGCCCGGCCGCTCGCACCATATGCGCGGCGTCGAGGGGGAGGAAATCCGCGTGCGCCTCCAAGAAGGAGGAGACCCGGTCTTCATTCTCGGCCTCGAGGACGGAGCAGGTGACGTAAACGATACGGCCGCCGGGCTTCACGTAACGCGCCGCCGTCTCGAGCGTCTCGATCTGATCTTTTATCCGCTGTTCCAGGGCGCCGGGGCGCATCCGCCACTTTGCGTCGGGACTGCGCCGCCATGCGCCCGAGCCGCTGCACGGCGCGTCGACGAACACGAGATCGCAACGCCCGTCGAGGTCGGACAAAACGTCCTGCACACCGCGCGGGGCGCGCACCTGCACGTTGCGCGCGCCCGAACGCTCGAGCCGGCTGAAGATCGGCGCGAGGCGGCGCCCGTCCGTGTCGGTCGCGTAAATCTGGCCCTGGTTGGCCATCATTCCCGCCAGCGCGAGCGTCTTGCCGCCGGCGCCGGCGCAGAGGTCCAACACCTGTTGGCCGGGCTTGGCGCCGGACAGCAGCGTCGCGAGCTGCGAGCCTTCGTCCTGCACCTCGACGAGGCCTCTCACA